>JANNNT010000014.1:0-20560 GCA_031398685.1 Rhodocyclaceae bacterium
GCTTTGTATCGCTTGCCTCGCCGCCAGACTCAGCCGCCTGAACGCACAAGGCCTGCGTTCCGCGCGCGGGAACACCACTTGGCGTTCACACCGCATTGTGTGTAGTCCCGTCGGATTTCTGCCGAGCTCGCCCGAAAAAGCAAGCCGCAATTGGTGATAAAATCAATGACTATCCAGCTGGTACGGCCCGCGGAAGCCATTGCTTTCAACGAGCGGCTTCCGGCACACAGAATTCATCGACCTTCCTTCGAAAATCCCATTAACCTTAGATAGAAAGCCTGAAATGACCCCCATCAAACAGGAAGATCTCATCCAGAGTATCGCCGATGCCTTCCAGTACATCAGCTACTACCACCCGCTTGACTTCATCACGGCCCTGGGCGAAGCCTACGAGCGCGAGGAATCGCCCGCCGCCAAGGATGCCATCGCCCAGATCCTGACCAACTCGCGCATGTCGGCCGAAGGCCACCGCCCGATCTGCCAGGACACCGGCATCGGCATGGTCTTCCTCAAGGTCGGCATGGACATCCAGTGGCCGGACGCCACGATGAGCCTGCAAGAGATGGTCAACGAAGGCGTGCGCCGCGCTTATGCCGATCCGGACAACCCGCTGCGCGCCTCGGTACTCGCCGATCCGTTCGGCACCCGCAAGAACACCAAGGACAACACCCCGGCCGTCGTGCACTTTGAAATTGTCCCCGGCCACCACGTCGAAGTCATCTGTGCAGCCAAGGGCGGCGGCTCCGAAGCCAAAGCCAAGTTCGCCATGCTCAACCCGTCCGACGACCTCGTTGAGTGGATTCTCAAGACCGTGCCGACCATGGGCGCCGGTTGGTGCCCGCCCGGCATCATCGGCGTCGGTATTGGCGGCACGCCGGAGAAGGCGATGCTGATGGCCAAGGAATCGATCATGGCTCCGGTCGACATTCAGGAACTCAAGGCACGCGGTGCAAAAACGCGCGCAGAAGAACTGCGTCTTGAACTCTACGAAAAGATCAATGCCCTCGGCATCGGCGCCCAGGGCCTTGGCGGCCTCACTACCGTACTCGACGTCAAGGTGCTCGACTTCCCCTGCCACGCCGCCAACCTGCCGGTTGCGCTGGTTCCGAACTGTGCCGCGACCCGCCACATCCACTTCCATCTCGACGGCTCCGGCCCGGCCAAACTCGTGCCGCCAAAGCTCGAGGACTGGCCAGCCGTAACCTGGACGCCGGATCTCAAGACCGCCACGCGGGTCGACCTCAACACGCTGACCAAAGCTGAGGTTGCCGCGTGGACGCCGGGCCAGAAACTGCTCCTCAACGGCAAGATGCTCACCGGCCGCGATGCGGCGCACAAGCGCATCGCGGACATGTTGACCAAAGGCGAAAAACTGCCGGTCGACTTTACCAACCGCGTCATCTACTACGTCGGTCCGGTTGATCCGGTGCGCGACGAAGTGGTCGGACCGGCCGGCCCGACGACGGCCACGCGCATGGACAAATTCACGCGCATGATGCTGGAAAAGACCGGGCTCATCTCGATGGTCGGCAAGTCGGAACGTGGCCCTGCCGCCATCCAGGCGATCAAGGACAACAAGTCGGCCTACATGATGGCGGTCGGTGGTGCCGCTTACCTCGTGGCCAAGGCGATCAAATCGTCCAAGGTCGTCGGTTTTGCCGACCTGGGTATGGAAGCCATCTACGAGTTTGACGTGCAGGACATGCCGGTCACCGTGGCCGTCGATTCGAACGGCTCGGCGGTGCACACCACTGGCCCGAAGGAATGGCAGATCAAGATTGGCAAGATTCCGTATTCCGAGCCCGTCGCCCACTGATCGCTGACGCGATACACCAACGAAGCCGGCCATGTGCCGGCTTTTCTTTGGGCTACACCCTCTAGAGCAAAGTCAAAGCGATCGCTGCAACCCGCTCAAAACAACCCAATGCACGAGCTTGAAGAACAACTACTTCAAACAACGTACCGTGCGCGGGTCGTTCAGCACAGCAAACGCATCCGTCAGCGTCATCTCCAGCCCCGACAAAAGTCGAGAGTAGACGCGATTTCATCTGAGCTTACAAGCCCCTGTCATAAGCCGTTGTCTGTAAACAACTTTTTTTGGCAGGGTCTACGACGTTTGCGTATGCAATAGCCCTGCCCGAAGTGCCAATCCCTGGTGCGTGCGCAATGGCTGACCGATCGCCAGGCCGACCTCGTTCCCGTGGCGTATTTTCACGTGGTCTTTACGCTGCCCGAGGCCGTTGCGGGTATCGCGTACCAGAACAAGGCCGTGGTCTACGACCCCCTGTTTCACGTCACGGCCGAGACCTTGCGCACGATTGCGGCCGATCCCAAGCACTTGGGCGCCGAGATTGGCTTCATTGGCCTCCTGCATACCTGGTGGCAGAATCTGCTACACCATCCGCATCTGCATTGTGTGGTCCCGGGCGGCGGTCTGAGTGCCGATGGCGAGCGCTGGATTTCCTGCCGCCCGGGTTTCTTCCTGCCGGTGCGCGTGCTTTCGCGACTCTTTCGGCGGCTGTTTCTGGCACGGTTGCAGGTGGCCTTTGACGCCGGCCACCTGCGTTTTTATCATGCGCTTGAAGGGCTTCAGGCGCCGGCCGCCTTCGCTCGCTATTTGGCGCCGATGCGGCACGCCGAGTGGGTGGTCTAAGCCAAGCCACCGCTCGGTGGCCCCGGCACGTCCTTGAGTATCTCGGTCGCTACACGCATCGGGTGGCGATCTCGAACAACCGCTTGATCGACGACGCGGATGGTCAAGTCCGCTTTCACTGGAAGTGACTATCGCCACGAATCACGGACGAAGGTGATGCACCTGGCGGCATCGGAGTTCATCCGCCGTTTCCTCCTCCATGTACTGCCGAGCGGCTTTCACACGACGCACGCTCAGGGAATCAAGAACACGAGTTTCGGTGGCTGGCTACCTCACTCTATCCGGTCCGTATCCGACGCTGCTGTTCTGATTCAATCCCCATAACACCGCCGTCATTGCGCCGCGTCCGCCAAGCTAAAAACCCTCTGCATTATTATGTTGAGCTCCACGTAAGGCCGAGAATCTGCCAGTTGCAGCATTTGGCTACGCTCCCCGAGCAACACCAGCGACTTTCCACTGCATCATGATCATTCAAGCAAACACGCAGACCAATGCCCCGGTGCAATTTGCTTGAGCGGAGGCTGTGCGATCTTGCATTCCGGCATCGCATGCGGGCAACGCGGATGAAAATGGCAGCCCGCGGGTGGATGCAACGGCGAAGGGATTTCACCCCGGATGGGTTGATAGTTGCGTTTGTGACCTGCAGTTTTGGGCAGTTCGGCGATCAACGCTTGTGAATACGGGTGATGGGGACGCTCGAAAATTTCATCGGTCGCCGCCGTTTCCACCACGCGTCCCAGATACATGATGACCACCCGGTCGCTGATGTGGCGGACGAGACCCAGGTCATGACTGATGAACAGATAGGTCAACCCCAAGTCAGCACGTAACTGCATGAACAGATTGATGATCTGCGCCTGGATCGACACGTCAAGCGCGGCAACCGCCTCGTCGCAGACGATGAATTCCGGCTGCACGGCCAGTGCTCTGGCGATACCGATCCTGGCGCGCTGCCCGCCGGAGAACTGGTGTGGATAACGGTCGGCCAGACTGGGATCGAGGCCGACTTTCTGCAACAACTGAGCGAGCCAGGCTTCGCGTTCAGGCGCCTGAATCAACCCGTGCGCCAAAGGCGCTTCGCTGATCGCCGTCCCCACCCGCATGCGCGGATTGAGCGAGGCGTACGGGTCCTGAAAGACCATTTGCATCTTGAGCTGAATCGAACGCCTTAGCGCGGGCGGTAGATCGTCAATGGCCGAAGACGCTTGGCCGTCGGGCATGCCTGTCGCCGGATGCGCTTGTCCATGCCAGAAACGCTGCCCTTCCGTCGGCGGATACAAGCCAAGCGCCAGTCGTCCCAAGGTTGATTTCCCACATCCCGACTCCCCGACCAGACCAACAACTTCACCTCGACTGATGGTCAGGGAAACCTTATCGACGGCATGCACCGTCTCGGCCGAAATTTTTGTGCCGAGTCTCTGCGCGATTCGGGCGGCCAGATCCAGAGGAAGGCTGAAGCGCTTGCTGATTTGCCTCAATTCCAGAAGAGGCTCATGCGGAGAGGAAGAAGACGATGTCATCTGGGATTCGGTCGAGCGAGTCATTGCGGTGCAGCATCTGGCGCGAGATGTCTCAGCCAGCAGCTTACCGTGTGCCTTTGTCCGGGTTCGTCAGCAACGAAAACGGGCGGACTGACCGCACACGCCGCATGGACATGCGGGCAGCGGTCAGCGAAGGCGCACCCGGCAGGCAGATTCACCAGCGACGGCGTATTGCCGGGGATCAGGTGCAGGGGGCGGCCCCGTTCATGCAAGGCGGGTATGGCGCCCAGCAGCCCCTGCGTATAAGGGTGCAGGGGGTGATTCAGCGTGGCTTCGACCGCGCCGGATTCGACGATTTTTCCGGCGTACATGACGGCCACCCGGTCAGCAAGACCTGCCACAACGGACAGATCGTGGGTGATCCAGATCAGGCTGGTCTGCCGCTCGCGGCAGAGGGTTTGCACCAGCGCCAGAATCTGGCTCTGGATTGTGACATCGAGTGCGGTGGTCGGCTCGTCGGCGATGATCAGATCGGGCCGGTTGAGCAAGGCAATGGCAATCGCCACGCGCTGCCGCATGCCGCCGGAGAACTGGTGCGGATAGGCGCGCAGCCGTTCGGCCGGCGACGGGATGCCGACTTCGCCAAGCACTTCCAGCGCGCGGTCGTTGCCGGCGGCGCGGCTGATATCCTGATGCGCCTGCAGGGTTTCGATCATCTGCGTATCGATCCGCAACACGGGATTGAGCGTCATCATCGGGTCCTGGAAGATCATCGCCATCCGGTTGCCCCGCAGGCTGCGCAAACGCTCCGGCGCCATGGTCAACAGATCCTCGCCCTTGAACAGAATTTGCCCGCCGACAATTTCCCCCGGCGCATCGACCAGACCCAGAATGGATAACCCCGTCATCGACTTGCCTGAACCGGATTCACCCACCAGGCCGAGTATTTCGCCCGCTTGCAGGCTGAAACTGACATCATCGACCGCCCTGGCAACTCCCTTGCTGGTAAAGAAATGGGTTTGCAGGTTTCTGACGTCGAGGATGGGCGGCTGCACACTCATGTTCATTGTTTCTGTAAACGGGGATTGAGCACGTCACGCAAGCGATCGGCGACCAGATTAATCGAAACGATGAGCAGGACCAGTGCAATTCCCGGGAAAAAACTGATCCAGTACATGCCGACGAGCAAATACTGGAAACCGTTTGAAATCAGGAGACCGAGTGACGGTTCCGTGATCGGCAGACCGATGCCAAGAAATGACAGCGTCGCTTCGAGCGAAATGGCCGCGGCCACTTGCAAGGCGGCGACCACAATCACCGGCGGCAGGCAGTTTGGCAACAGGTGCCGGAAGAGGATTCGCGGCGTGCTCAGGCCGAGCAGCCGCGCTGCTTCGATGTATTCCTTGCGCCGCTCGACCAGTGCCGCGCTGCGCGTCGTGCGCGCATAGTAGGCCCATTGCACGGCAAACAGCGCGGTGATGATCTTGCCCACGCCCTGCCCCAATACGGCGAGCAAAACCAGCGCGATCAGGATCGCGGGGAACGACAGCTGGATGTCGGCAAGGCGCATGATCAGCGTATCGAGCCGACCGCCGAAATAGCCGGCGAGCAGGCCGAGGCTGAGGCCAAAGACCAGCGCCAGGAGCGTGCTGCTCACACCGACGGTCAGGCTGATGCGCAAGCCGTACAGGATGGCGGAAAACATGTCGCGCCCCTGATCGTCGCTGCCCAGCCAATACCGCTGAACGCCTTCACTGAGGCTGGCCGTGCTGCCCGGCGGCAGGCGGCCGTCCTGAATATTGAGCTGCGCCAGATCGTACGGATTCTGCGGTGAAATGAATGGTGCGGCCAATGCGCCCAGGACCAGGAGGACCAGAACCAGCAGGGCCACCTGTTCAATCCGGCTGTGCGAAAAGACCTCCAGTATTTTTTTCATGAGGAGCAACGTCAGAAGGTCAGTTGGCCTGGTTCTGCAGGCGGATGCGTGGATCGAGCAGCGAATACAGAATATCGACGACGAAATTGATCAGCACAAACAAGCTGACGACGGTTAGCAGGTAGGCGACGACGACCGGGCGGTCGAGCAGATTGATCGATTCGATCAACAGCTTGCCCATGCCGGGCCAGGCAAAGATCGACTCGGTCACCACGGCAAAGGCGATCAGCGAACCAAACTCCAGCCCGATCACGGTGACGATGGGAATCAGGATGTTCTTCAGCACATGTACACCGACAATCCGCGCCGAACTCAAGCCTTTGGCGCGGGCGAAACGGACGTAGTCCTGAAGCAGCGCTTCCTGCGTTCCGGCACGGGTCAGTCGTATGACCAGGGATATCTTGAACAACGCCAGGTTAAAAGCTGGCATCAGCAGATGCTTGAGGCCGTCCCACGTCAGAAACGAAGCAGGAAAACCCATGACCTCGGTAACCGTCCCGCGCCCGTTCGACGGCAGCCAGCCAAGCTGTACGGAAAAGAGCATGATCAGCATCAATCCGACCCAGAAGGTCGGCAGTGAAAAACCGAGGATCGACAAGCCCATGATGGCCCGGCCGCTCCGACTTTCCGGCCGCAACCCGGCCCACAGGCCGAGCGGAATGCCGAGCAGCACGGCAATCAACAAGGCCGCGACGGCCAATTCCAGCGTCGCCGGCATCCGGTGAATGATCAATTGCATGGCCGACGTGCCATGTACGAAGGAATTTCCGAAATCGCCGCCAAGCGCCTGCCGCAAAAAAATCAGGTATTGCAACCAGAACGGCTTGTCGAGGCCCAACGCGGCCATCGTACGATCAATTTCCGCCTGATCCGATTCCGGGTTGATCAGGATATCCACCGGATTCCCGATGGCGTACACGCCGACAAAGACCAGCAAGGACATGACGAGGAGAACCACGCCACTCTGCATCAATCGGCGCAGCAGAAAAACTAGCATGCGCGCTCTTTACTGTCTTTCGCATTCAGCAATAGCGCCACGGCCGGCGTGTGCTGCCGGGCAATTTCGCCATTCACGAACATCTTCAGTTCGCCGCTGGCAAATTTGTGCCACTGCTCGTTGGAGGTCAGCGGCAGCGTTGCGATCACGGTAATCAGATCGTTCGGATGGTTGTGCTCTCGGAAGTCGATGCTCATGTCACAATCAACCAGTTGCGCGGTTGAGAACGGATGACGACGCTGGACCCAGTACAAGTTGGTCGAGCAGTGCGCAAACATGGCATCGCCGTTGGAGAGCAGGAAATTGAAGGCGCCGTGCCCGGTGATTTCACTGACGATTTTACGAATGTCCTGAAACAGGACGTCGGTCGATGGCTCGCGATAGGGATGCCGCTCGCGAAGGCGTTGCAGGATGTAGCAGAAAGCCCGTTCACTGTCGGTAAAACCGACCGGCAAGCAGGGTCCCGTCAAGGCCGGGTGGAAGCCCTTGAGATCGCCGTTATGGGCGAAAACCCAATACTTTCCCCACAATTCGCGCATGAAGGGGTGGCAATTGGGCAAACTGACCGCGCCCTGGGTCGCCTTGCGGATGTGCGCGATGATGTTCGTCGATTTGATGGGGAAGTGCTTGATCAGCTGCGCCACCGGCGAATCGACCGAGGCGAGATAGTCGACAAACAATCGGCATCCGGCATCTTCAAAGAACGCAATTCCCCAGCCATCCCGGTGATGGTCGGTCAAGCCGCCGCGAGCGACAAAGCCCTCAAATGAAAACGTGATCGCGGCGGGATAGTTGCTGTTCAGTGCGAGCAGTTGGCACATAAGTGATGAAGATTATAGCCAGAATCCCTTATCCCGATGGCTCGCGATAAGGCACACGGCGGGTTGTTCTGCGGCTTAATCAGGTTGAACGAATTGAGCCAGCGTCGCTTCGTCCGGACGGGGGATGTAACGAACGCCCTTGCGTGCGGCCCAGGTGGCAACCTGGTTGTACAAGGGGATGATGGCGTAGTCCTTCTTGATCGCAATTTCCGCCGCGTCTTGGAAGAGCTTTTCCCGTTTCTTGTCATCCACGGTACGCAACGCTTCGACCAACGTCGCGTCATACTGCGCGCTGCTGTAGCTGCTCCAGTTGCTTGTTCCCAGCCCCTTGTCCTTGTCGGTCGTCGCCAGCAGTCCACGCAGGGGACTCGACGGTTCGCCGCCACCGACGCCCCAGCCGAGCAAACCGAAGCCCAGTTCTTTCTTGGACGCTTTCGACACATAGCTGGCCATCGGCTGCGTCTGGACCTTGGTGGCAATGCCGCCGCGGGTCAACATCTGGCCGATGGCCTGAAGCACCTGCTCATCGTTGATGAAACGATCGTTCGGTCCAAACAGGGTGATGCCGAAGCCGTCAGGATAACCCGCGTCCGCCAGGAGTTTCTTGGCGCCAGCGACATCGAGCACTTCCGGCTTGAGATTGGGGTTGTGTCCAAACATGCCGGGAGGGGCCGGATTCGCATTGGGCACCCCCAGTTTATCGAGCACCTTGTCGGTCAAGGTCGTGCGGTCGATCAACTTCGAGATGGCTTCACGAACCCGCGCATCCTTGAGCGGATTCTTGTCGAGGGGTTTTCCGGCCTTGTCGGTGACGAAGGGTGAGGTGTCGCGGTGATCGGTGTACAGGAACATGAAGCGGTTCGACATTTTCTCGAACACGGTCAGCTCCTTGTTGCCCTTGAATTGCGAAACCAGATTGGCCTGGACGTTTTCAATCAATTGCACGTCGCTCGAAAGAAGCGCCGCCATGCGCGCCGGATCGTTCGGAAGGAACTTCAAGGTGACGGACGACCAGGCGGGTTTGCTCCCCCAGTAGCCATCAAAACGTGCAACTTGCAGGTTTTCCCCCTTGCTGAATTTGACCAGTTTGAACGGCCCGCTTCCGCCTTCTACCTTGCCCTGATTGAAATCGTCGGTCGTGGCCTTTTCAGCAGCCTTGCGCGAAACGATGAAGATGCGGGTCAGGTCATTAGGCAGCAAGGGCGCGGGCGTCGCCGTCGTCAACTGGATCGTGAGCGGATCGATGATTTTTTTCGCCACGATGGCCTTGGTGTAGGTTGTAAACGAGCTTGGGCTGTTCTGAATGGTCGCCGGGCGATCGAGTGAAAAAACGACATCCTCGGCCGTAAAGTCGCTCCCGTCGTGGAACTTGACCCCCTGGCGCAACTTGAATTCCCAGGTGGTGTCATTTACGGCGCGCCAGGACACAGCGAGCGTCGGCAGCAACTTGCCTTCCGCATCGATTCCGATCAGGGGTTCGTAAATGTGGCTGCACAACGCGCTGATCGCGTCGTTATTGAAAAAATGGGGGTCAACCGCAGCGGGATTACTGCTCAGACCTATTTTCAGTTCCTGAGCGCTGGCGCTGCCCACGGCGAGCGCGAACGCCAAGGCCAGAGACAACACGCCGGCGCCCAGCTTGAAAGAATGTTTCATTATGGAAAAACTCATCAAATCACTCCTTGTCAAGAGACCCGTAGTCAAACTCAGAGGTATGACGGTAATTCAAGCAACACGTTCAAACAACGAACAAATAGTGCTTTGCATATTCTGCGATCACTTATTCAATTTCACTAGCCGATTTGTGATCACAAGAATTTAACCCTATCGATATCATTGTCATTTATATTCAGTGACATGCTCGAGCAAGTGTGGCAGTCTCATCGCTTGTGGCGATATCTGCGAGAGCTTCAAAATGTTGACACTAGACCCTCTTTACAGTGTGTTGTTCAGATACACAAAAGCATTGTCGGTTGCGCTGGGCTATCGAGACCTGTCAACACGGCTTCATTCCGAGCGTGTACGCGATCTCTCCGTAGTCATTGGGCAGCACTATGGCTTGTCCAAAGATGATCTGGTCATTCTTGAGATAAGCGCTTCGTTTCACGATGTTGGCAAGATTGGGATACCGGACCATATCCTGCTGAAACCTTCGAAATTTGACGAAGACGAGTGGATAGTAATGAGGCAGCATGCCGAGGTTGGGGAGAAAATCATGCTTTCAACAGAGCTCGAAGGCTCGCGGCAAGCGGCGATCGCAATTCGTCACCACCACGAGTATTTCAATGGGAAAGGTTATCCGGACAGAATCCTTGGCGAAGCAATCCCGATCTGCTCCCGCATCATCTCTATCGCCGACAGCTACGACGCGATGGCCGTCACAAGGTCATATCACCGAGCCAAACCGCACGCGGAAATCATGGATATTTTGCACTTTGAGACCGGTCAGAAACATGACCCTCAACTCATGCATGTTTTCTGCGAAATTAATGGAAACAGCGAACTTAAGTCGGCGGAAGTTTGACTTCTCGCGTTTCGAACAGATCGGCATCTGCCAAAAGGGCATCGATGCCACCAATCGACATCACGCGTTGACATCGGTTTTTGTTGACCAGACATTGCGCCGCGAAAGTTCGGCATGCTCGTCCTCGTGGTCATGACCATGCTTCGCTTCCAGTTTTACCGCACCGGTTGGTTTTCATTGTCGCCGTGAGGCCACTCCGCTAGAGCGGATTTTGGGTAAAGCCTATGCTGCACCCACTGCATGACTTGCGGAGCCAACTCGTTCTTAACCGCAATCGGACCTTTGATACGTAAACGATGTTCCCCGCCGGTGACCCGCAGGACATTGATCATTTCGGCAAACTGCCGGCCAGGCAAAGGGCTGATCGAAACACAACACAAAAGCGTGAACCTGCGCGCCGCGCCGGTTCACCCAACCAATGGAGTTCCGGCCGCGCGTGATCAATTGCTCAAAGTGTGATGGAGTGCTGCAAACGCCCTTCCCTCTTCCGTTTGACACTATTAACGGTCTCTACCCAGCCTCGTTCCATTCGTAAAGCTCGATGCTGGCGGAGGCGCATTTGTTGCATCCCCCGGTACAGGACGAACCTGCGGGGAGCTTGCGCACCCGCCCTTTTCTCTCCAGCACCGCAAGCATTTCACGTAAAGCATCCGGGGTCGCTTCCAGGCCGAGCGCCATGTCTTTCAAGGCCGCTCGGCGATGCGTTTTCAGGTAGTCGCTGACTCGGGACAGAATCATGCGCGTTCCTCAGGCTTTCTGGCACAGCGCCATGGCTGGCAGGCTGTTCTGCTGCTGTCCATAGTGCCGCAAGCCCATGAATGTCGCGGCGAACACGGAGCTGACACCACCGATCCAGAGCAACGAACTCAGCGGATGAGCCGCATACGTCGCCGCCTGGTAATACAGAGTGGACAAGCCGTAGGCGAGCCCAGTTGTCCAGGCCGCAACGAACAGCGTCCAGCGGGTGCCGCTTTCCTGATGTACTGCAGCGATCGCAGCCGTACAGGGGAAGTAGAGCAGGATGAACAGCAGGTAGGCAAAAGCTCCGGCGGCGCCATCGAAACGCGCTGCCATGGCGCCGAAGGTACTGGCGGAGACTTCCTGTTTCTCGGCGACAGAGGCCTGATCACTGACGTCTCCGATATCCAGCCCGAGCGGGTCACTCCAATGTCCGAGTGCGTCGCCCAGATTGGCGGGAATGGTGGCGAAGGCCGCCAACAACCCCTTTGCGAGGTTGAAAGGCTCTTCTTCCGCGGGAGCTTCTCCTGCGGCGGCCGCGTCGCTTTCCGCCAGCGCCGTATACGCGGCGTCGAGCGTGCCGACCACGGCTTCCTTCGCCAGTATGCCGGTGAAAATACCGACGGCGGCGGGCCAGTTTTCTTTATTGAGCCCAAGTGGTCCAAAGGCAGGCGCGATACTGCGGCCGATCTCGGCAAGCACCGACTTGTCGCTGTCTTCGTTGCCGAAACTGCCATCGGTCCCTACCGCGCTCAGGAAGTTGAGCACCAAGACCATCGGCACGATGATGCGGCCAGCTTTGAAGATGAAGCCCTTCAGACGATCCCACGTGCGGATCAACACCCCCTTCAGCGTCGGCAGGTGATAGGGCGGCAACTCCATGATGAATGGGGTGGCATCGCCTTTCAACAGCGAGTGTTTGAGGATCAGGCCGGTGACCACGGCGGCGGCAATGCCGATCAAGTAAAGGCCGAACACCACGTTCTGAGCATTGCTCGGAAAGAAGGCGGCAGCGAACAGCACATACACGGGCAGCCTCGCGCCGCAGGACATGAAGGGCGCCATGGCGATAGTCATCAGACGGTCGCGGTGGTGTTCCAGGGTGCGCGTCGCCATGACTGCCGGAATATTGCAGCCGAAGCCGACGATCAGCGGCACGAAGGATTTGCCTGGCAGACCGATCCAGCGCATGAAGCGATCCATGACGAAGGCGGCGCGCGCCATGTAGCCGGAATCCTCGAGCATCGAGAGAAACAGGTACAGGAATCCGATCACCGGGATGAAAGTAGCCACCGTTTGCAGACCGCCGCCTATGCCTTTGGCGAGCACCACGGTCAACCATTCGGGCGAGCCCATGTTACCAAGCAGTTCGGCGAAACCATCCACCAGCAGCGCTCCGGCGGCCTGGTCGAAGAAGTCGATGAAAGCGCCACCGAGGTTGATGGTGAACATGAACATCAGATACATCATGATCAGGAAGATCGGGATGCCCAACGCGCGATTGAGTACCACGCGGTCGATGCGGTCGGTGCTGTCACGATCGACACGACCGCTAACCTTCACGGCGGCGTTGGCGATGCGGTTGGCCAGTCCGTAGTGTGCATCAGCGACAAAGATATCGAGGTCGTCTTCCAGTGCGGCGGCATGCTGCGCCGCACTGGCCGCGATTTCTGGGCCGACGGTCTGCTTGGCCAGGTCATCGCCTTCGAGCAGGCGCACCGTCAACCATCGCGGCGTCACACTGTGAGCTTTTACCGTTTCCGTAATCGGGCCGATGAGTAAGGCGATCGCCGCCTCGACGGTTTCGGCATAGGTCAGCCGGGTGCTGGCGCGTGGTTTTTCTGCGGCGGCCTTGAGAATGGCCGCTTTTAACACGGAGATGCCGGAACCTTGCGATGCAACCACGGGAACAACCGGGCAACCCAGTTGCGCGGACAGTTCGTCGGCGTCAACGCGCCGGCCTTTGGCTACCGCGACGTCGGTCATATTGAGCGCCACCAGCAATGGCACTCCCATTTCGGCGAGTTGTGTTGTCAGGTAGAGGTTGCGTTCCAGATTGGAGGCATCGACGATATTGACGATCAGATCGGCTTCACCAGCGTGCACGTAATCACGTGCCACCCTCTCGTCGAGCGAAATATTGCGATCGACCACATCTAGCGAATAGGTACCGGGCAGATCGACGACCTCGATACGCACGCCGTCCTGTCGGTATTCCCCGCTCTTGCGTTCAACGGTGACACCGGGCCAGTTGCCGACGCGCTGCTTCGCGCCAGTAAGCGCATTGAATAGGGTGGTTTTGCCACAGTTCGGGTTGCCGACGAAACCAATGGTGTAACTCGTCTTCATTACAGTTTCTCCACTTTCAATGAGGCCGCCTCTTCCTTGCGTAGCGAGAGTGAGAATCCACGCACGCGAATCTCCACGGGATCGCCCATCGGTGCTACACGAGTAATACCGATTTCTACGCCGGGAGTCAGCCCCATGGTCAAAAGCTTGCGTCGATAGCCTTTCCCCGCTTCGGTATAACTAGCCACCTTGGCGCGATCGCCTACCTTCAAATCGTTGATTGTTGTCATAAGTCGTTCTACCTCGAGTCACATAAATCTGTTTTCACGGGCGCTACCATGATCTTGTGGGCCATGCCGCCACCGAGCGCAAAGCGCGTTTCGCCGCGCATCACCACCAGCCCTCCGCCTTGCCTCAGCACGACGACCAGTTCCGCCCCAATATTCAACCCCATCTCGGTCATCCTTTTGTCAAGGCTAGCTCCGCCCATGAGGGCGACAACGCGTATGCGCGCGCCCTCGTCGGCCATCATCAGAGGAAAGGAAGTGGACGTCATCCTTCTTTCCCAGGGAGTCCGGATTTTGAAAACTTTCCGTCAGCCCGGCACGTCTTTGCTGACCAGAGCACGGAATTGGCAAGAGATGAGGCGCTATTCATTGAGTCATTGACCGACAGATCGGCTTAATTACGAATAATTCTCATTATAACGAATAACCTCGTTGCAATTCGTGTTATTTATGGTTTTTTCTGAAAATCACGGCTACTGACAGCAGGGCACTTCTGCCCTGCTTCGAGTGACTTGGGACAATGCGACCATGGCGGGCTCGATACGTTTTGCCCATCTTGACCTCATGGCCATCATCACTAATACTCGGTAGCTGAACGCTGAAGAACGATCGGCTTTATTACCGAGGCTGGCGAAACCTTCCTGGATGGTGTTTTTTCGAACAACCAACAGAGCTTCAGCAGCCAGTTAACACTTACAGGGAGACACGCTCGCATGAATGAGCAGACAGATATCAAAAACGCCGGTCTTAAGGTTACTCAACAGAGAATCACAATCCTTTCTCTCTTTCGAATGTCCGACGTGCGGCATATGAGCGCTGAGGAAGTCTTCCAGAAATTGGTCTCACAGCAATCGGATATCGGTCTGGCAACGGTATACCGCGTGCTTTTGCAACTGGAGGAGGTTGGCGTGCTAAGGCGTAGCAGTTTCAACCCGAGTAAGGCGGTTGTATTTGAACTCAACGAAAATAAGCACCATGATCATTTGATTTGTCTGGGCTGTGGGCGTACCGATGAGTTCAATGATGCCGAAATAGAAAAACGACAGAAGGCGGTCGCCGATTCTTTCGGCTATACCTTGAATGATCACCAGCATGCGCTGTACGGCTATTGTTCAAGTTGCACCTCAGACGTTTCGAAGGACGATTGAGTTTATTCACGCGTTGCCGCGCAGATTGCGGTTGCGGATGTACTTATCGCCGAACAAATCGACGCTCCAGATGGCGTTCCTGGCGCCGCGACGAACGTGTATCGGCAATGCGTCTACGCCATCGGCATCCAGTGGTTGTCCAGCCGCACGCCTTCAAGAGAAGACGAGACCGCCCTTCCGTCGCTCCTGCACAGGAGTGCCGCCGTCCGGCCACCGGCCCAAAGCTGTGCTGAGGCCGCCGTCAGTGCGCAGGCTTCGTCCAATGCAAGAAAGCCAGTCCACTGGCCATCCGCGCGCCAGATCGCGACGCCATTGGCGCGCGGGCAACTCACCGCAAATCCGCCGGCTGCATAGGCAATGTCTCCACCATAGCCGGCCAGCGACTGACCCGGACCTGCGGTGAAGCTTTGCAAATGGAGGCCATCAAACACAGCCAGCACGGGCGCAGCAATCTTGGCGCTGGCCTCGTCATGCTCGGCCTGCAGCGCCATGCCCAAAAAACGCTGGCCCGCGGGGTTCGCAGCAGGTGCCGGACCCCAAGCGATATGGCGCAGGCTGAGGCGTCTGTCGTCCAGGCGCCATTGGCCCAGCAACTCCCCCGAGCGAGTGTCCAGCCGCACCAGCGAAGAGTCCATGCGGTCCATGCGTATCTTGAGGCGACCGGTTTCAGGCAGGGCGGGAATCCCGCCGTTGGCCACCATTAAACTACCGTCAGCGTCCAGCAGCAGCTCGTGTGGGTCCATGCCGTGGGTCGATATTTCGCCGGTTTTTTCCAGCGAGGCAACATCGCGCAGGCCGATCAGGCCCTGGCCGGTTTCCAGATTGGTTTCCGTGGTGTAAAGCGTTTTGCCGTCGGGACTGACAATCACGTGGCCGTTGAATGCACGGTCGGGTTCTATCCACGACCAGGTCGCGGTCTTGCTGCCCGGTCGCCAGCGAAGCAACCAGTCGCCCGGACGGCGGGCCACGGCCAGCAGTGCGCCTCCGCCTTCGACCCATACGCCATGGGCGCGCGTCGGCACGTCAAATGCGGTAGTGATTTTAAGCGACCGGCCTCTGCACTCCAGCACGCCGACCAGATAACCATGCTCGCCCTCCCAGGCCGTTGCCAGGCGGGTCGAGGAAGGTACAGAATCAGCCCACGCAACGGGGCACAACGACGTGGCCCCCAATGAGGAGAAGAAGGCCAGCCACCGGCGGCGCTGCAGGTTCATGCGATCAATCACGGCTGGCGTCCGGAGTCCAGATCACAGGACAACTCAATCACCATCAGCATCAGAAAAGCCGATAGGCACTTCCAGCGCGGGCGCTACCTCGGCCTCGGCCAGCTTCTTGAGCCGGGCAAGTTCGCGCGTGGCCACGGTCATGCCGGCACGGTTGGTCGGCAACAGGTTCTTCAGGGACTTATCCGCCTTGGCAACGCTTTTCACCAGCGTGTTGGCCAAGGGGTTAAGTCCCCGGCCGCGCAGGTAGGATTCCAGGGGTACCAAGGCCGTGCCAGGCTGCGGTGCTTCGCTTACCGTGGATATGGCCAGTGTATGCAAGGCCTGCCAACGAGCCGCCCAGCTCGCTGCGGTTTGTGCACTGGCGCTGCGCGGGTAACCTGCATTGCTCGCGCCAGACCCTTTACTTGAGCCACTCGAAGCACTCAATGCCGGCTTTTCCATATCAGCCCAGCGCAAACGTTCCAGTCCGCCAACCCATTGGTTGACCAGTTCACCCATCGCCGATCCATTCGCTTCTTCCTCACTGGGGCCACGTGCCGCCAGTTCGCCAAAGCTTGCTGAGAGCGCCGCCGCTTCACGGCTGATGTCGGCTGCAACCTGCACCGCATAACGGCATGCGGGCGTACTTGGGGCAACGGGCTGGCTCCAGAGTAACCACTCCAGCGCCGGCAGTCCTTTGGCTGGCGTGCCAATGAGTTCCATGGCGTCGGCGTCGGCGGGCGCGGCCTGAATGGCGCGTTCAATAAGCTCGGGCCGCGTCGGCGTGAAATCGATCTGGCGTGCAGACCGGCGCTGCACGAGAGGGCCAATCTGTACGCCGCCGAGCCGATCCCACGCAGCGGCGGTGGCTTGCCACTGCGCCCGAGCCTGCTGCAAATGAGGACCGCCTGCAGTCGCCTCGGCGTCACACACGGCCCTTATCGCATCGGGTAACGCGGCAGACTGCCTGGCAAAGTCCTCGGACTGAGGTGCATACCAAAACCGGTAAACCCCGTGCATGAAATGGCTGGGCGTGTAAAAGGGCATGGCCACATCGGGTGCGACAGTCTGCGCTCGCGACAAATTGCCCAGCAGCACGGTAGCGGCGACCAGCAAAACGCCGCGCAACACGGACCAGTAAATCGGGTGACGCAAGGCGTGCCGCTTCAATCTGGAGGAGTTCATGGTGCAGGCCTGTTTGAGTTTGTGAGAATCACGGTGTGTTTTTTCAAAGCGAGTCCACGAATTTCACCAAGGCGTCGCGCTCGGAACGGCTCATGCGCAGCACCTTCTGCTTGGACGGCTCGGCCTCGCCACCGTGCCACAAGACTGCTTCCAGTGTGCCGCGCGCTCGACCGTCATGCAGAAGCCGCTGATGGCCGTTGACATCGCGAATCAGGCCGACGCCCCAAAGCGGCGGTGTCTTCCATTGCTGCCCGTCTGCCAGAAAATCGGGGCGATGGTCTGCCAGCCCAGTGCCCATATTGTGTAGCAGCAAATCGGTGTAGGGCCAGATGCGCTGTCCAGCCAGACTACGACTGGTCAACCCCGGAAACGGCCCTTCCGCCGTGGTGTAGCTGGGCCGGTGACAGGATGCACACTGCGCCTCGGCGAACAGTCGTTGGCCTTTTAATACCTGCTTAGCACCGGGCTCGCGCCGGGCCGCCGGTGCCAGCGTCGTCTGGTAAAACACCACATTGGCGAAGGTGGTGTCGTCAATCTCTGGCGCCAACTCCCGGCCACCTCGAGGCGCGGCGAGGCAGTCTTTCTGGGCGGCGGTACAGCCCTCCTGGGGAAAAAGTGTCGAGGTAATGCCGATGTCGCCATTGAAGGCGCCCGCCGTCTGATGCGCCACGCTGGCGACGTTGGCCTTCCAGCCAAAGCGCCCCACACGCATCTCACCCGCGAAAGCATCCCATACCCGGTTAGGCTGGCCTTTGACAGGGCCGGGCAGCGCGGCCTGGTCACGTGCGTTGCCCAGAATATCCGCCTCCGGGATAGCTTCCAGCAAACACACACCCGCGAGCTGTGGCGCGATCCGCGGGCCAATCATGACGTTTTTGGCCATTGGCCCATAAGCCAGGGCTTCCAGGCGATATAAGGGTTGCCGCAGCGTATAGGGGGTGCCATCCGCAAATTGGCCCCTGATGGCTTTGTAGCGAATAGCCACGCGCCCTTCCGGCTTGACGCCCTGAATCGCCGAGTTGTTGAACTGGCCGCCATAAGTCGGCTCCGGCACCACATCGCCGTGCTCTCCGATGCCGGGTACGGACAAACGCATCAGCAGACCCACCGGCTGTTCCGACAGGCCGTTGCGAAAATCGGGTGGCGCGCCACGCCCGTCCTGCACATGGCAGCCGCCACACGATCGGGCAATAAAGTGCGGTCCCAATCCATCGCGCGCCTCGGTGGAGGACGGTGCCTCGACCCAGTTGCGCCGGAAAAATGAGTTCCCTATGGAAAAGCGCGTGCGCTCTGCGTCTGGCAAATTGGCCAGTGGAAACGAAAACGCGTTGGCACCGGTCGCAAACACCGTGGTGTCGCCACCGGTTCGCTCCCCCAGGACGTCGGGTACATCTGTTGCCCACAGCGCCATGGGAGCGCTGAGCACCAGTGCAAGCACCGCCCAATAACGCCCACGGCCGTGAGATTTGTACCAACGCATGACTTGACTTATCAGGGCTCGACCAGCGTCAAGCGTTTGATACCCAGCGCGGTCGCGGCCTCAACGAGGTCTTTCGACTGTTGCACCAGACTGTCAATGGTTTTCTGGATGCGCTGGTGACCGGGCGCGTCTTTGTTGCCGATGATTTCACGGTCAAACGGGGCCTGAATCGCTTGTGCCAACGCAACTGTATTGGCCATCTGCTTTGTCAGCCGCTCAGCCAGCGTGGCGTCTTTGGTGGCGACCAGCTCGCGCAGCGAAGCACCCTGCAATGTACTGCCATCGCGCCGCAGGTAGCGCCCCAGCCAGACGTTTTCCATGCCCAGCGCGTTGTTGACGATATCGCGGTGCGTATTGTCCGAAAAACACGAATGTTCATCTTCCTGATCCTGCGAGTTGAGCGCTACTTCCATGCGTTCACCCGCCAGCTCGCCGCGCGATAAAGAGCCCAAACCCACGATGATTTTTCGTACCGACTCCATGTTCCCTTTCTCGAAGCGCTGGCGGTAGTTGCGTTGGCCTGGCGTCCACGCAGTGACCAGAGTACCGAGGTCGTCAATCAACACCTCGGTGACCACCTTCAGATACTGGCGGCGGCGGTCGGCATTCGGTGTTTTGCCGTCGACAAAGTCCTCGAACGGACGGTCGCCCGGTCCATTCTCACTGAAGTCCTGGCCCCATAACATGAACTCGATGGCGTGCCAGCCGGCGGAAATGTTTTCCTCGCCACCGCGCTCGTTGAGGCGCGTGAGGTTCTTCTTGCTGATCACAACCTTGCGGTTGTTGATCAGGCCGGCATTCGTTTTGCCTTTGACGTAGTCGATGTACGCCTCGTCCAGCGGCCAGGCGTTGAGTTGACCTTCGGGGCCTTTGGCGTCATCGATGGGGCCGCTGTAGAAGCGATAGGCTTCGCTCTGACCGTAATTTTCACGCGCCGAGAACCAGGCCTTTTGGGCGGTCTGCTGCGTCTCGGCTGACGGTTTAGCCACGAATTCCTTGATCGCTGTCTGCAATTCGACGGCCGCTGCGAGGATGTCTTCGTAGGATGCAAAGACCAGTGAGCTGTAGTGCTGGGCAACGGCGCCGGCACTTACGGTCTGCGCCTGCGCCCAGGGTGTCACAGCAATAAAAAAAGACACTGCAAGTGTTTGCAGAAAATTGCGCTTATTCATGGATTGGATCCTCGCTAAATTTGGATGAAATACGCTTAAGGCAATCGTACTATATACGAATGATTCGCATTACCAAACTGAATGATGAATAAAAATTAGAAACAAAGACCACCGAGGCGTTTCTGATCGTGCGAACGAACGAATAGGTCGTGGGTAACAATCGTGGCAATCATGGCAAAGCCGGTGTACAGCACGGCGGTGCGGCGGTCAGGCCAAAGAGGCTCCTCCAGCCTCCCGAGTCTGAAATTCGCGCCGGAATGTCGCCCATTTGCGTGCCTGAAGAAACCGGCACTCACCGTATCGGCAAGGACCATGAGATGCCGCCGAGCACACCCTCTTCGAACTGAATGCCGGCAAGCGCCTGAGCCTGGAGATCGTGGCAGATGGGGTTGAAACATTGAGCAGGCCACAATTCTCTGCGCCAGCGGCTGCCACATTCAACACGTATGGCTATTCCGCAAGGCGGTCAGCGCTGAGGCCGGAAAACTGCGCTACAACACCTGAACTGACGGACGAAGACGATTCACTTCCACCGAGATGTGGACCATTTCTTCGTGAATGCTTAATTGCCGTCTGAAGTATTCAGGTTCGACGTCATCCCGCGTCATGAGTGAAAGGATGCATGCGAACTTGCCCTTGCCGAC
>JANNNT010000243.1:0-3493 GCA_031398685.1 Rhodocyclaceae bacterium
CCAATGTGCGCGGCGACGATGCCGAGCAGTCCAGCCACTCCGGTGCGCGAGAAAAGCGGTGGTGCCAGGTAGGACGGCGGGCCACGATGGCGATGGCTGGGCGCGGCAACGGAAGGCATGGGAGGTCTTTTGTTGTTGTGCAAATAAGAACGGTTCTCAGTTTATATGAGAACCGTTCTTATTACAATAAAGGCGTGCCGGAAGTTCTAGTGCGAATTCGTCAGCCATCTCTCGCAAATAGCGAAAGCACTATCCGGGTGTCGGCGAACAGACCGGCCGGGCGATGAGCAGTTTTACTGATCCAAAGGCGTGTCAGCCGCTTCGAGATCCACCCCGACGATTTCAGCTTGCCCCGCCAGTTGGCGCAAGTACTGGCGCACGGCGGTGACATAGGTCGTCTGCCGCATCGACATGGCCACCGCGCCGTGTACGGTCTCAAACGGCTGCTCGGCGCCGGGTTCACGCTGCAGGACTTCAATCACATGCAGACCGAAACGACTATGCACCAGACGCGGCAGCACGCCAACCTCGACCTGGCCGAACAGCTCGCGCGCGAACTCGGGAGCGCAGTCGGCGGCGCTGAGCCAGCCCAGTTCGCCGCCTTGCTCGCCGCTTGGGCAGTTGGAGAGCTTGCCGGCCGCCAGGCCAAAACCGTCGGCTGCCGTGCCATCGTGGCAGCGCACGTCGAGCAGACAGGCCTCGGCGCGGTGGCGCAGGGCCACCACGTCCACTCCGGGCGTTACGGCAAACAGGATATGGCGCACGCGCACCCGTTCGCCGCTACGGTAGCGCGCCTGATGCGCCGCGTAATGGCGCCGGCAGGCTTCTTCGGATGGTTCGGGCAGCTTGAGTTCGCGTTCGAGCCAGGCTTCGACCGCCTGCGATGCCGTTTCGCTGAGCACGCCGTCGCTTGGCGCGGCGTCGACGGGATCAAGCAGACCGCCCCGGACGGCCGCCTGGCGCAGCAGTTCGACGCAGGCCCGCTGGCGCAGTTCCTCGGCCGTGAGGGCTTCGCCCAGAGGGTTCAGCGGCACGCGGTTGATGCTGGGGTCCACGGCCGACGCCGTCGCCGCGCAATGGATATCGACAGTTTCGCTAGGCATGTTTCCTCCGCTTCAAACGCCAGCGCCGGGCCGGCGCGGCAGATTCTGGTCAGCCGGCACGTTCAGGCGCCGGCTGCGCACCACCTGGTACGGGCGGAACAGGAAGCCGATCGTGGCAAAACCGCTCCACGCGTGCACCAGCCGGCTGAACGGGAACAACAGAAAAATCGTCATGCCCAGGATCAGGTGGATCAGGAACGGCCACTCCAGTAACAGCAAGGCGTCGGCGTTGGGGCGGAAGGTGACGATGCGCTGCGCCCAGTCGGCCAGGATGATCATCGCCCCGGCATCGGCATGCGCGAACGAATACGGCAGCGTGATCAGGCCGATGACCAGCTGTACCCAGAGGATGACCAGGATCGCGATGTCGGTGCGGTGACTGGTCAGGCGGATGCGCGGATCGAAAATGCGCCGGTGCAGCAACAGGGTGAGGCCAATGAAGCAGATCGCGCCGGCGACGCCGCCCGAGTAAATGGCCATGCGCTGCTTGTCCGCCGCGCTGATGAAGCCCTCGTAGAACCAGTGCGGGGTCAGCAGCCCCATCAGATGCCCGAAGAACAGGAACAGGATGCCGATGTGGAACAGGTTGCTGCCCCAGCGCAGGGTGCCGGTGCGCAGCATCTGCGAGGAGTCGCTCTTCCACGTGTACTGGTCGCGGTCGAAGCGCGCCAGGCTGCCCATGAAGAAGATAACCAGACAGAGGTAGGGGTAGACGGTGAAAAAGAAGTTGTGCAGGTAGGACAGAATCGGATTCATGCGACCACTCCTGAAGGTGGGTTGGCGGCGGCCGCCCGGGTCGGGCGGATAACGTGGATGGCCTGGGCCTGACCGGGCGGGGTCTGGCCTTTTGACGAGCAACCGTCGAACACGAGCGGTTCGGCCCAGCTTTCGTCCAGCGGCTCCTCGACGGCCGGCTTGATTGGCTGTGCCATGGCGTTGGCAAACTCGCCGGCCAGTTCGAGCAAGGCGCCGAGCACGCTGGCGTAGGCGCTGTCGCGCTGCAGCAGGGCGCCTAAAATGGCGTTGTAGATGTGCGCCATCTCGCCGAGAAAAGCCTTCGCTTCGCCGGGTGGCTGCGTCGAAACGAATTCCAGCACCGCCGGCAGGTAATCGGGCAGTTCGCCCTCGGCCAGGATCAGGCCGGCTTTGGCATAGGTCTGGCCGAGGTCGATCATGGCCGGACCGCGCTCGCGCGAGTCGCCATGCACATGCTCGAAGAGATGCAGGGAGGTGGCGCGGCCGCGGTCGAAGAGTTCGACGTAGGCCGCCTCGCTCTCCAGCGGATCGGCGCGTTGCAGCGTTTCCATCAGCGCATCGAGTTCGGCCAGGCGCGTAGGCGCGAGGGCGTTTTCGTCGCGCAACAGCGCGCGCATCTCCGGCAAATAGCCGCGCATCGTCGCATCCGGGTAAGCGAGCAGGGCGGCCAGCACACGCAGGGTTTTGTCCATGGTCTGCGGTAGTTTTTCGGTCATGGTCACACCTCGAGCTTGATCGGAATGGTGCGTTTCTTGTCGCTGCCGAACAAGCTGGTTTCGCCAATCCCTTCCGAGCAGCCGTTGCCGAAGCTGAAGCCGCAGCCGCCGCGCACGTTAAAGGTGTTCTCGGCGTATTCGCGGTGCGTCGTCGGGATCACGAAACGGTCTTCGTAGTTGGCGATGGCCATCACGTGGTACATCTCCTCGACTTCGGCCTGCGTGATGCCCACTTGCTTGAGCATCTCCAGGTTGATGCGCTCGTCGACGTGCTTGTCGCGCTGATAGGCGCGCATGGCCAGCAGGCGCTCCAGCGCCCGCACCACCGGCACGGTGTCGCCGGCGGTCAGCAGGTTGGCCAGGTACTTGACCGGGATGCGCAACTGGTTGACGTCCGGAATCTGGCCGTTGCTGCCGACGTGGCCGGCGTTGGCTGCGGCGCTGATCGGGGAGAGCGGCGGCACGTACCAGACCATCGGCAGCGTGCGGTATTCGGGGTGCAGCGGCAGCGCGACCTTCCATTGCACGGCCATTTTGTACACCGGGCTCGAGCGCGCGGCCTCCATCCACTTGTCCGGGATGCCGTCGATGCGCGCCTGCGCGATCACCTTGGGATCGTTCGGATCGAGAAAGAGGTCGAGCTGCGCCTGGTACAGCTCGCGGTCGTGTTCGACGCTGGCGGCGGCTTCGATGCGGTCGGCATCGTAGAGCAACACGCCGAGATAACGGATGCGCCCGACGCAAGTCTCGCTGCACACCGTCGGCTCGCCGGCTTCGATGCGCGGGTAGCAGAAGGTGCACTTCTCGGCCTTGCCGCTCTTCCAGTTGTAGTAGATCTTCTTGTACGGGCAGCCGCTGACGCACATGCGCCAGCCGCGGCACTTGTCCTGGTCGATCAGCACGATGCCGTCTTCCTCG
>JANNNT010000256.1:0-3981 GCA_031398685.1 Rhodocyclaceae bacterium
ACGCGCCAACTGCGCCAACGGTTCAATCACCTTGCGGCTGATGACAAAAAACAGTGCATATCCAAGCACGGCATTGAGGATCAAAATCTCGATGATGCGGTTGCGCAGTTGTTCCGCCAGCAATTGTTCAACGTGGTGACGAGAGAAACTGATCTGCGCGTAGCCCACCTCGACATCGTGCTCGTTGATCCGCCCCGCTGGCTTGGTATCGAATGTCATACGCAAAGGAACACGCATCGTATCTTCTGCCGCGTTGCGTTTTGTCTGCTCGTCGGCGTTCAGCTCAGTCGCTTCCCTGCTTCGCGCCACAAACACGTTTTCCGACCTGACTGCCGATCCATCGATGATCTGGAAAACACGAATTTCCTTGATATCCAGCGACGAATCCAATTCGACATTGACAACGCGGATGGCTTGTTCTTCATCGTAGTTCCAGATCGCGTTGACCAGATTTGCCTGCAATCTCTTGGCTATTTCCTGCTTGCGCTCTTCAAATCGGGTATTCAGATCAGCCCGCAAGGCGTAGTAGAAGAACGCGCTGGAAGCGACAAGAACGGCCGTCACCAGCAAAAAAAGCAGGAGATTAAGCTTGAATCGCATACCGATCTTTCAATGCACATGGCCGGAACAGTCATTGTGCCCGGTTACGCAGGAAATCAGCTTCCTATCAAGCCGCAAAAGCGTTTCATGTCGACATTGCCGCCACTGATAATCACACCGACGCGCTGGCCCCGCAGCTGTGATTTCAGCTCACGCGCGGCGGCGAAACCCAGGCAACCAGTGGGCTCGACTACCAGCTTCATGCGCGCCGCGAAGAAGCGCATGCAGTCGATCAGTTGCATGTCGGACGCGGTGAGGATGTCGTCCACATCGCGGCGAATGATCTCGAAAGTGTAGGCACCAAGGTGCTGTGTCTGTGCGCCGTCGGCAATTGTCTGTGGCGTATCGATGTGCACGATGGCACCGGAACGGAACGACTGCTGCCCGTCGTTGCCGGCCTCGGGCTCGACGCCGTAAAGCGTGCATTGCGGCGCGAGTGCGCGGGTCGCCAGCGCAGAGCCGGAGAGCAGGCCGCCGCCACCCAGGCATACAAACAGGGTGTCAAGCACACCCACCTCCTCGAACAGCTCCTTCGCCGCCGTCCCCTGCCCTGCGATCACGTCGGGGTGATCGTAGGGTGGAATGACCGTCAGCCCATGTTCTTCGGCCAGTTTGCGACCAATTTCCTCGCGGTCTTCGGTGTAGCGATCATAGAAGACTACCTTCCCGCCGTAGCCCTTGGTCGCCGCCACTTTGTTGGCCGGCGCGTCGTTCGGCATGACGATGGTGGAAGAAATACCGAGCAGGGCGGCAGAAAGAGCGATGGCTTGCGCGTGGTTCCCCGACGAAAAGGTCACCACACCGTCCCGTCGCTGCCGCTCGTCAAATTTCGACAAGGCGTTGAAAGCCCCGCGAAACTTGAAAGCCCCCATGCGTTGCAGGTTCTCGCACTTGAAATAAACCTGCGCACCGATTTCCCTGTCTATCGTGCGCGAAGTCATGACGGGCGTGCGGTGAGCATGGCCTTCGATCCGCCTGGAGGCGGCGCGCACATCTTCATACGTCGGTAGATTCAACATGGTCGTCAATCCTTTATGATGGTTTAGAAGTCGTTACCCGGGCCACGCGACTAGCGGCCGGCTACAACCGATCACGGGAAACACACGCTGCCCCCTGACCGTGAGGACGAAACTATGCGCACCGTCTGCTGCGCCGTGTCGGGCCTTAAGCAAAGCCTCAACCTCATTTTTACTTGGCATCGCTGTACACCGTGGCCCGTGAAACACCCAGATGCAGTGCGACGACCTCCTTGGCTCGGCGCACTTCCAGGCAGCCCGACTCTTTGAGCTCGCGCATCAACGCGCGCCTATCCTCCGTTTTGAGTGAACGGGGCGTCGTCGCGAGGCGCGCCGCAAACTGGTCGACACGATTCCTGATCGACTCTGCGCCGACGGACGCCGGTTGCGCAACGAATGAATCCATACGCCGTCTGATGGAATCTGCATCGGCGGGGTCAAGCGATTCATTTACCTCTACAGGCGCACCCACACTCCCGAACTGCCCCAGGACGTTCTGCAAACTGCGGAAAATCGTCAGATCCACATTCATGCACAAGGCCGCGACATAGCGCCCATTGGAATCCTTGATGCCGATCGACGTGCTTTTTGCCTGGCGGCCATCGGCGAACTGATTGGCGTAGTTCGCAATAATCTGCGGGAACCCGGGATTGGAAATGCGCGCCAGGCCCAGTTCGGTGGCTGGCGCGCCCACCTCGCGACCCGACAGATTGTTGTAGATCGCCAGGATGGCCTGCTCGGGTTGCAGGAGGTCATGGACAACCACTTCGCAGAACGGCGCAAAGGTTTCACCAAGACCCTGCGCCACCTGCTTGAGCTGTTCGAGAAGCGCCTGCTGTTCGCTTGTACGTTTTGTCATACAGACAGATTATCCAGCTCTGGACTTATCGTCAATTCATTTGAACAAGATCATCGCCGCCGAGAATGAATCGAAATGAAGGCTCCATCAACACTCGTTTGCCTAGCCGGTGAGAACGCTTCCCGAAATGGTGGCGTGCGAAGCGTTCAGGACGCAGCGCGTGCCGCCAGCAACGAAAGCAGCAGCTCGGTTCGGGCCTGCCACGGCGACATCGCGGCAGCGGGCCCAACGTCGATGCCGACCAGCACGCCGCCCGCACAACGCGTACAGCGCCACACCGGGATTGCGGCCGCCACGGCCTCATCGAGCGCCTGCTGCAGCGCCTGATGCACCGTGCCGTTACCGGTAGCGGCCACCACCAAACCGTGCACGCCCGCGGCGCACAGTGCGCGAACGGCATCACCCCGCGTGCCGGCATGGCTGACGATGATTTCCACCCACGGCCAACTCGCCGTGTCGCCGTTCAGAAGCGCCAAACCAAGCGGCGTACCCGCCGGCCAATCGCGGAAACGCCGCAGCCGCCCCTCCTCCACCACGCCCAGTTCCCCGGCATCACCCGAATCAAAGGCATCAAGCCGATAGGTGTGCACCTTGCGCACATCGCCGGCCGTATGCACACGGCCGGCCAGCACCACCAGCACACCGCGCGCACCGGGCGTACGCGCCACCGCCACGGCATCCAGAATATTCTGCGGCCCGTCGGTTACCAGCGCGGTGCTCGGGCGCATCGCGGCGACCAGCACCACCGGTTTGGTGGGGGCCAACACGCGCTGCAGCAGCCAGGCGGTTTCTTCCAGTGTGTCGGTGCCGTGGGTAATCACCACGCCACCGACATCGGGGCGCGCCAGGTGCTGCGCCACGCGCTGCGCCAGGTGCTGCCATGTGAAGTAGTCCATGTCCTTGCTGTCGAGCTGAACCACTTGTTCGGTTTCCAGGCTCAAGCCAGCCAGCGCCGGCACGGCAACCAGTAAATCAGCCACTGAGCGCTGAGCAGCGGTGTAACCGACGTTGTCGTTCGGGTCTGTTGCGGTGCCGGCAATGGTGCCGCCGGTGCCCAGGATCACGATAGTATTTGGCATGTTGACCTTGTCTGAATAAAAACGGCCCCTGAATAAAGTCGGTAAACCCGTTGGATTTATGCGTGAAAAACCGCCCTGATTTCACCACTCGTCGAGCATATCACATCAAGTTTTGACCATATCCGTTTCGGAAGTTGAAGGCTGACCCAGCGTGAAAACGCAACTGGCGCGGTCGATTTCGCGCTGACGCTCAGCCGGCGCGTCCCCAGTACAACGGGTCCCCAAACACTGTTTTCACCTTATCGACAAACAGCCGGACGCGCAAAGGCAGATGCCGGCGTTGAGGAAAAACCGCGTAGATGCCCGTCGGCGGCGCCGCAAATTCGTCCAGCACGGCAACCAGACGGCCGCTTTCAAGGTCGCTGCCGACTTCCCACAGCGAGCGCCAGGCCAGCCCTTTGCCGGCCAGCGCCCACTCGTGAAGAAC
>JANNNT010000286.1:0-2353 GCA_031398685.1 Rhodocyclaceae bacterium
ACTCCCGCGAAATCTAACGGTTCTGATAGCGACCAGATTACGACCGATTGCGCTGGTCGACAAGGGGCCCCCGTTGCCTGCGCCCGTTTCCGACCGCGACGGGACAAAAAAAGAGACCGCCAGTGCAAAGGCCTTGGGTGATATTTTAGCCAGCCTCTGAAGCATGGTTTCGCGGGCACCGCTTGCCCGGCATTCCAGAGGACAGGTGCCAAAGCGCATTGCATACGCCGTCAGTCAGGCTGAAATCCGCTGCTCGTCGTCATCCAACGCATTGCGCACGCGTCGGGACACTTCGGCGTCGTCGCGTTCTATGTCCCGGAAGGCAGCAGGCCGAAGCTGGCGTTGCGGTTGCTTCGGTTCGAAGAGGTGCGCGGGCAGGTCGCTCAGTATCAATATCCCAACCGATTCCTGAATTGTCCGGATTGTCCCGGTTATTGATGGCTTTGAACTTGCTGCCATCAATGGCAACGACGGCTTGGCTGAACAGGTCGAGCTGGCGGCAGAGGGCCACAAACCGCTTGCACACATTGCGGATGCCTTGTCCGTTGTCGTGACGGAAGTCGGGGATGGTCTTGAAGTCGGGGGATAGCCGTCCCGTGAGCCAGATCAACTCTACATTGCGCTGGGCCTCGCGCTCCAGGCGCCGGCTCGATTGGATCCGGTTCAGGTAACCGTAGATGTAAATCTTCAGAAGAAGTACTGGGCGATAACCCGCCCGGCCCGTGGCGGCCGCGGTCGTGCCTTCAAAACCCAGTTCCGCCAGATCGAGTCCGTCGACAAACAATTCAATGCCTCGGACGAGGGTTGTCCGTGTCGATGTAGTCGTCCAGGCTCGCTGGCATCAACGTGATTTGGTTTCGATTTTCATCTCAATGAATCGCTTCATCGCCAGCCTCATCTTTCAGTCACCAAGGACAGAGACTATGCAAACGAAAATTCATGTTGTATTATGTGTCACAAGATATATGATGCAACATGGTGCAAAAAACAACAAAAAGCATCCAGTCTTAGAGATATGGATTGCATGTCGCAGGGTCGTTGGTCGAAATACTGCCCAGCTCTTCGGAGGGAAGCCGCGGACAGCTTTATTAAGTTTTGGCAAAAGGGGAAAGCATGTTCACACGCTTATTGGTACGAAGCTTGGAATGGGCATTGATATCCATCCTCGGCTTGATGGTTGTTCTAGTGTTTGGCAATGTCGTGTTGCGTTATGGATTCAACTCCGGCATCACCTTTTCGGAAGAGGTTTCACGCTTCCTGTTTGTCTGGATGGTCTTTCTCGGTTCGGTACTGATGTTGCGCGACAACGGCCACCTAGGGGTGCATACCCTCACCAAATTGCTGCCTCTGGCGGGTAAGAAATTCTGCAAACTGCTCAGCGACGTGACGACGCTGATCTGCTGTGTCTTGCTTGGCATCGGCGCCTGGCAAATCATCGGTATCAATATGGTCAATATTGCGCCGATCTCGGGTATTCCACTGGGCGTGGTCTACATGGCCTGCATGTTCTGCAGCGTGGGAATGGGTGTCTTGCTGATCGGCTCGATCTATCGGCTGCTCAGCGGCACGATGACCGAACAGGAACTGTGCCCCAATTTCGACGACGCACTCTGACCCTGCACATTTGCTGGAACACGTTTAGGAGAACCCCGTGACCGTAACTATTTTCCTGGTGTCGCTGTGCGGCGCCATGTTCATCGGCATGCCGGTCGCCTTTGCGCTGCTGGTCTGCGGCGTCTCATTGATGCTCCACCTGCATTCGTTTGACACCCAGATCCTGGCGCAGAATCTGGTTTCCGGCGCCGACAACTTTCCGCTGATGGCGATTCCCTTCTTCATGCTAACCGGCGAAATCATGAACAAGGGGGGCGTTTCCAATCAGATTGTCAAGGTTGCCTCGTCGATCATAGGCCATGTCGAAGGCGGTCTGGGTTATGTCGCCATTGGCGCGGCGCTGATCATCGCCAGTATCTCCGGCTCGGCTGCCGCCGATAGCGCGGCGCTGGCAGCGGTGGTAATTCCGATGATGCGCAAGTCTAATTACAACGTCGGTCGGTCAGCCGGTTTGATCGCCGGGGCCGCGTGTATTGCCCCGATCCTGCCGCCGGCGATGCCACTGGTTCTGTTCGGCGTTGCTGCTCAGTTGTCGATCACCAAGCTGTTCTTCACCGGGATCGCCCCGGGCTTGATTATGGCGCTGTCGCTGGTCATTACCTGGAAGTACGTGGCGCGCAAGGACTTTGCCGGGGCACCGAAGAAAACCTTCAGCCTGGCGGTGATGCTCAAGTCCATGCGGGAAGCCGTCTGGGCGCTGCTGCTGCCGGTGATCATCATCGGCGGCATGAAGACCGGC
>JANNNT010000296.1:0-5994 GCA_031398685.1 Rhodocyclaceae bacterium
TTTATAAATACGGCTAAAGCGGGGCCAGCCCAGTCCGCTTTTTTCAGGCCGACTGGGTTTTTTATTTTCTTGATGCGATGGCGATGTCACTAGAGAATTCTGTTGGAGTCGTTGTTCCGCAACGGGTCCGTTTCAACGAGCCGACGGCGCTGAAAAGTGGCGCGGTGCTGCCGGGTTTCGAGCTCGTTTTCGAAACCTACGGCATGCTTAACGCGGCGCGTTCCAATGCCGTGCTGGTTTGTCACGCGCTTTCCGGCGGGCACCATGTGGCGGGCATTTACGCCGACAATCCGAAGAATGTGGGCTGGTGGGATAACCTGGTCGGCCCGGGCAAGCCGCTCGATACCAACAAGTTCTTCGTTGTCGGGGTCAACAACCTCGGCGGCTGCTATGGTTCGACCGGGCCGATATCCATCAACCCGGAAACCGGCAAGCGCTACGGTGCGGATTTTCCGATGGTTACGGTCGAAGACTGGGTGGCCACGCAAGCCCGGCTGGCCGATCACCTCGGCGTTGAGACCTGGGCGGCAGTCCTCGGCGGTAGCCTTGGAGGCATGCAGGCGATCGAGTGGGCATTGCAGTTCCCGGACCGCATTCGCCACGCCATGGCCATCGCCTCCGCGCCAAAGCTCTCGGCGCAAAACATCGCCTTCAACGAAGTCGCCCGGCAAGCCATCATTTCCGACCCCGATTTTCATGGTGGGCACTACGCCGAACACGGTGTGGTGCCCACCAATGGTCTGCGCCTGGCACGCATGGTCGGCCACATCACCTATCTGTCGGATAGCCAGATGGGCGAGAAATTCGGTCGTCAGTTACGCCACGGCGAACATAAGTTCAGCTACGACGTCGACTTCGAGATCGAGTCCTATCTGCGTTATCAGGGCGACAAGTTTGCCGGCTTTTTTGATGCCAACACCTACCTGATTACGACCAAGGCGCTCGATTATTTCGATCCGGCCTACGCCTACAATGGCGACCTCGCCGCCGCCCTGGCGCGGGCCAAAGCCAGTTTCTTCATCGCCAGCTTCACGACCGACTGGCGCTTCGCCCCGGCGCGTTCGCGCGAGATCGTTTTCGCCCTCCTGCACAACCAGCTCCATGTCGCCTACGCCGAGATCGACTGCGATTCAGGGCATGACTCCTTCCTGCTTGATGACGCCCACTACCACGCCGTACTGCGCGCTTATCTGGAGAATATTTCAATATGAACTTTACGGCCAAGGAACGTGAGCGTTTCGATTTTGCCGTCATCGCCAACTGGATTCCGCCCGGTGAGAGGGTGCTCGACCTGGGCTGTGGCGACGGCAAATTGTTGAGCTATCTGCGCGAAACCAAAGGGGTTTTTGGGTACGGCGTCGAGATCGACCACGAAAGCATACTCGGCTGCATTCGCAACGGCGTCGACGTGATCCAGATCGACATTGAAGGCGGTCTCTCCGGTTTCGAGAACCAGTCGTTCAACCACGTCATTATTTCCCAGGCGCTGCAGGCGATGCACGCCACCGAGCGCATCCTGAGCGAAATGCTGCGTGTCGCCGAAGAAGCCGTCGTGAGTTTCCCCAACTTCGCTTACCGCGCCAACCGGGCGGCGATTGCTGAAGGCCACATGCCGGTTTCCGAGGATCTGCCCTACGAGTGGTATGCGACGCCGAACGTGCGCTTTTTCACCATCGTCGATTTTGAGGCCTTATGCGCCAAACTCAATATCGAGATTCGCGAGCGACTGGCCTTCGACGACGCCGGGCGACCGGTAACCGACGACCCCAACCTGAACGGCAGCTTGGCCTTTTACCGTCTGGGTCGAGGCTAAACGGGTGTTTTCGCTGGGTCGAAAGCACCGCCTCGCGGCGGTGCTGCTCATGGGTTTTGCTTCAGGCTTGCCGCTGGCGCTGACTGGGCAGGCACTTCAGGCCTGGCTGACGATTGACGGTGTCAATATTGCCACGATCGGGTTTTTCGGGCTGGTCGGCATTCCGTACACCTTCAAGTTTCTGTGGGCGCCTTTGATGGATCGTTTCGAGCCACCCTGGCTCGGACGTCGGCGCGGCTGGCTGGTGCTTTCGCAGCTGTCGCTGGCGGCCACGCTGTATTTCATGTCCGGCCTGTCGCCCAGCGCACAACCTGTTCTTTTTGCCCAATGGGCAGTGCTGCTGGCCTTTCTTTCCGCCTCGCAGGATGTCGTGGTCGATGCCTATCGGGCTGATCTGCTGACCGACAAGATCGAACATGGGCCGGGCGCCTCGCTGCATGTGTTCGGTTATCGGCTGGCGATGATTCTTTCCGGCGGCATCGCACTGATCTGGGCTGATCAGTGGCAATCCTGGGCGCAGGTGTATGCCGTGATGGGAGCCATCATGGTCGGCGCAGCGGCCACTTCGCTTGTTTTTCTGCCACGCATCAGAAGCACATCAAAGCCGCTGGCCTCCAGTCCCTGGGGCGAAATTTCCGGCTTCCTTGCGATGCTTACAGGCGTTTTTGCCGGCTACTATCTGGCGCGCAACCTGCTCATTGTTTTCGGTTTTGCACCGGATAGCAGCAGTCACTGGGTTCAGTTATTGTTCCTTATGAGCGAGATTGCCACGGCGCTGACGCTCGCCTGGTGGTTTTCCCGGTTGGTTCGTTTTGAGACGCTCAATGCATCGCTGGCGAGCTATTTTTCCCAATCCGGGGCGGGACTTTTTCTCGTGCTCATCATTCTCTACAAACTGGGCGATGCTTTTGCCGGCAGTCTGACCACGGCTTTTCTCATCAAGGGCTTGGCATTTACGCAAGCCGAGGTGGGCATCGCCAACAAGATCATCGGGATCTGGCTGACGATTTTCGGCGCCCTCCTCGGCGGCGCGCTAATGATGCGCCTGCGCCTGTACCGAGCCCTGCTCCTGTTCGGCGTTCTCCAACTGCTGTCGAATTTTGGCTTCTATCTGATAGCCGTACTCGGCAAGGGTGCCTGGGGAAGCATTACGACCCCGCCATTCGACTGGGTTATTGTTTCTCTGGACCACGCCGCCTCGCTTGACTTCCTGTTGCTGGCTGTGGTGGCGGCGGAGAATATTACCGGCGGCATGGGCACCGTGGCGTTTGTCGCCTTGCTGATGGCATTGTGCAATCACCGATTTACCGCGACACACTATGCACTCCTTTCGGCCCTGGCTGCCGTGGGGCGTATCTACGTCAGCCCGGTGGCCGGCGTGCTGACTGAGACTATTGGCTGGCAAGTCTTCTACCTGTTCTCGGTAGTGGTTGCCCTTCCCGGAGTTCTGATGGTCTGGTGGATGCGCAGGCATTTACTGGCACTTGGTGAGGTTAAGGTAGCAAATGGCGAAATTGACTGATACACCGGTTGTCGCGGCACTGATCGCCGCCGCCTGCGAGTTGTCGGAAAAGGTTGAAGAGCTCGATTTCACCCCGCCGGTTTCGCACATCTACAACCCGCTGGCCTACGCTTGGGAGCCACATGAACTGTATTTGCGCCGTTTCGGCACCAGCCGCAAGAAAGTGGTGTTCATCGGCATGAATCCCGGGCCATTCGGCATGGTGCAGTGTGGTGTTCCTTTCGGCGAAATCGCCGCGGTGCGCGACTGGATGGGAATCGAGGCACCGGTCAACAAGCCCGCGCTGGAGAATCCAAAGCGGCCCGTCGAAGGCTTTGCCTGTACTCGCTCCGAAGTCAGTGGCCGGCGTTTGTGGGGCTTGTTTCAGCAGCGATTCAGTACCGCGGAGGCCTTCTTCGCTGAGCATTTTGTTGCCAACTACTGTCCGCTGGCGTTTTTTGATAATGGCCGCAACCTCACGCCGGACAAGCTGCCTTCAGCCGAGGCGGCACCGCTCTACGCGGCCTGCGACGGTCATCTCAGAGCGCTTGTGGCGGCACTTCAGCCACAGTGGGTAATCGGGGTTGGCGGTTTTGCCGAGGCGCGTGTTGCCGAAGCTCTGGCCGGAATGAACGTAAACATCGGAAAGGTGCTGCATCCCAGCCCGGCCAGCCCGGCCGCCAACCGGGGTTGGGCGGAAGCAGCAACGAAGCAGCTGAGCGCTCTGGGGATCTGGCAATAGTTCAGGAGCGATCGGAGGCTGGCCGCGTCGTGCGCATTTTGCGCCGTCGATCCAGCCACCAGGCGTAAGCCGGAAGCAGTAGGGCGGAACCGGGAAGCAGCAGGAATAACAGGTACGGCGAAACGCGCGAAAGCACGCGCAACTGGGCAAGTAGCTCAGCCCTTTCCATCGCCGTCCACGTCCCGCCGTTGCGGTTCTTCATCAGCAAGGGCATCAGTCCGCGCATGCGCACCATATCGGCAACGAATTCACGAGCCTGGCGTTTCTGAGAATCGATCACGCGCGAAAAAAGGCCGTCTTTTTCCCCCGCCTGCTCCTGCTCCGTGACACTCACGGACGAGCTCGCGAAGCAAGGCCAGTCAATTTGTCGCTGAACACGCGCCAGGTTTGCCAGGCGAAGAAGGCCCGCCGACCCCAGCGCCAGACGCGTTCAGCACGTAGTGCGACTAAAGCCGCAACGGCCAACCCCGCAACGCCGGGGTGTTGTTTCACGTAATCAACGACCGAATGTACGCGCGCAACCAGACGATCCGCCGTGTACAACGAAGCGCGTACAGGCTGCGCGTCACGGCTCAGCGCAGCACGCTGGGTGGCGATGCGCTCAAGCAATCGGCCGCGCCGAATGTGCAGTTCACTTAGCCGATGGTTCATGGCCAACAGCCGCTTTCAACTGACGGATATCTTCCTGGAGTTCGGCAACGCTGGCGGAAAAGACCCGCTCCGGCCGTTGCGTAGCACGCTTGAACAGAACGAAAAAAAAGCCGCCAAGAACCAGAAAGCACCCGGCAGACACGCCGAGAACGAGGAGCCGGTTGTCCCAGAATACTCCGGCAAGCAGAGCAACAGCGAGCACCGCACCGACGCCGAAACAGAACACCATGCCCTGCGCCATGAGAACCAGCTGGATGGCGCGCAGCTTCTCCTCCTCGATTTCATTGCTGAGGAGTTCAAGCCGCGTCTTTCCGGTCGCCAGCAGCGTTGCGGCGATGTTTTTCAGGGCGGCGAACAGGCCGCTGTTCTCTCCACCATGGTTGTTGCTCATACCTCAGCCGCTTAACGGCGACCGATGATGATACCGAGCAGCAGGCCAATGCCCGCGGCGATACCAACCGCCTGCCAGGGGTTTTCATTGACGAAGTCATCGGTGGCACGGGCGGCGGCCTTGGTCTTATCAACCAGCGCGGCTTCGGCATCGGCGATCCGCAGTTTGGCATCGCGCAGGCGTTCACCAATACGCTCACGCAGATCGACCATCTTTTCACCGGCAACGCCGGCGGTGGCGCGCAGAATCTCTTCAGCGTCGGAAACTACGACTTTCATGTCGGAGACCAGTTTTTGTTTGCTGCTGTTGGACAGTTCGCTTGCTTCAGACATAGCACACCTCATCGTTAGAAGGGATGAAAAAGGAAAACAGGGCACGAAAACCCAGGGCATTCGTGAACTACTACGCCTAGAGTAGCCAATTTACGGGCGTGAATCAACGTGAAGATTCATGTCGCATGCTCATCGCCGCTGAGCGATACTCCGAAATGCGGCCCCCACACTACATCAAGGGGAGAAAAGAAAAAGCCATCGGTAGAAGGGGCGTATCTCCCTCCGTGCCAATGGCCAAGTCAGAGCCGTTGCAGAGCCGGCATTTTACCGCAAGCAGCGCTTCATCATTCCTCCACCCCCGGGATGGCAAAGTAATTTTTCGCGTTCCGGAAACTGATGTCCTGCACCATCGCGCCGAAGGTCTCGAAATCAGCCGGGATTTCACCGGACTCCATCCAGCCGCCGATCAGCGCGCAGAGGATACGCCGGAAGTACTCGTGACGCGGGAAGGACAGGAAGCTGCGCGAATCGGTGAGCATGCCGACAAAGCGCGAGAGCAGCCCGAGATTGGCCAAGCTGACCATCTGCCGACGCATGCCTTCGATGTGGTCGTTGAACCACCAG
>JANNNT010000304.1:0-2330 GCA_031398685.1 Rhodocyclaceae bacterium
TCCGTAGCCGCAACGAAACGCTGATCGAGCGCACCTTCTCCAAAGCAGTCAAGTCCGTGCATGGCGAATTCATTCTGCACGCCTACACCGACCGCACCTCGAACGAGGTTCATCTGGCGCTGGCCAAGGGCGAGATTCACCTGGACAGGGAAGCGCTGGTGCGCGTGCACGAACCGCTCTCGGTCCTCGACTTCCTTGACCCGTCAAGCGGTCGCCACACCTTCTCTCTCGACCAGGCGCAGCGAGCACTGGCACAAGCCGAATCCGGCGTCATTGTTCTTTTACGCCGCCCGGAAACGTGTGACGATATTCTCGGACGGCTTAGCGATCAATCGACGACGCAAGTCCCTGCGGTCAAATGGGATCCACGCCTCTATGGCATCGGCGCACAGATCCTGCGCGACCTTGGCGTACGCAAGATGAAGCTGCTGGCCAGCCCTCGCCATATGCCGAGCATGACGGGTTTTGACCTTGAGGTGACGGGCTACGTCGCTTCGCCAGCTGAAATCAAATAACCGACCACCCTGATTCGCACCATTTGCCAGATAAGCTTGGAGCTGTTCTTTCTCCTTCGAAGAGTCCAAAACAGCTACTTCGAATTACCGCTCCCTTTATTTGAACTCTCAATACGTATGCAAAGGAATGCACGACACGGGGAGGTAAATCAATAACTGAACGACCGGTTATTAAAGGAATAAACGGAACTGGCGCCAAGCCGGTCTGAGGGGTGAAAAGTGGCTTGACCGAAACTCTCGAGTTTATCGGCAGCGCAAATGTGTTGCAGATCCAGCCCTTTGAGAAACAGCCAGAATTGCCGCCACCTTCAGTTTCATATCCTGCTTGTGGAGACTTCTGATTTACGCCGGCGGAAATTGTCGTTATAATCCAGCGGTTTTCCGCTCGCTCCTCAGGGGGCAATTTTTTTCGGAGATGGGCTTTTCGCCCATTTTTTATTTGTGGCTATGGATTTACAAGAACTTATCGATAAAACGGTGGCCGGTCTCGGCTACGAACTCGTGGATGTCGAACAGAGTCCGCGTGGTCGCGTGCTCCGTCTTTTCATTGACAAGGCGGACAAAACGGGCGGTATTGATGTCGAAGATTGTGCGTTGGTCAGCAACCAGGTGTCGCGAGTGCTGGCTGTCGAGAATGTCGATTATGACCGCCTCGAAGTGTCTTCTCCCGGTCTGGATCGGGTGCTGAAGAAACCGGCAGATTTCGAGCGTTTTGCAGGTTCAGAGATTAATCTCAGGCTACGTCTTCCGATGAGCGGCCGGCGCAATTTTAACGGTGTCCTGCGCGGTATGCAGGACGGCAAAGTATGCCTGACGATGGATACGGGCGAAGTGGAACTGGATCTTGGCAACATCGACAAGGCTCGGCTGGTTCCAAAGTTCGACTAAAAATGATCAGGCTGGATTAGGGGATAGTGAGATTATGAGCCGCGAAATTTTGCTGCTGGTGGATGTGCTGGCGCGCGAGAAGAACGTGACCAAGGACATTGTCTTCGGTGCACTGGAATTGGCGCTTGCGTCAGCTACAAAGAAACGCGTTCACGACGAGGCGGATGTGCGTGTTGTGGTTGATCGTGAATCGGGCGATTTCGAGACTTTCCGTCGCTGGGAGATTGTGGCCGACGCAGATTTCATTCACGAGGCACAGCATATCCCACTGTCCGATGCCCAGAAGCAGGATCCCGAGGTGGAAATCGGCGACTACCTCGAAGAGTCGCTCGAGCCCATCGATTTCGGACGGATTGGTGCACAGGCGGCCAAGCAGGTGATTCTGCAGAAAATCCGCGATGCCGAGCGCGATCAGATTCTCAATGACTTTCTTGAACGCAAGGAACACCTCGTTACCGGTACCATCAAGCGCATGGAACGCGGCAACGCCATTATCGAGGCGGGCAAGATCGAAGCCGTGCTGCCGCGTGATCAGATGATCCCGCGTGAAAACCTGCGCGTCGGTGATCGTATCAAGGCCTTTCTGTTGCGCATCGACCGTGCTGCCCGTGGTCCGCAGCTGATTCTTTCGCGCACGGCGCCCGAATTCATCATCAAGCTGTTCGAGATGGAAGTGCCTGAGGTCGATGATGGCCTGCTGGAAATCAAGGCCGCGGCTCGCGACGCCGGCATGCGCGCCAAGATTGCCGTCAAATCCAACGATCAGCGTGTCGATCCGATTGGTACCTGCGTCGGCATGCGCGGCATGCGTGTCACGGCAGTGACAAACGAACTGGCCGGAGAGCGCGTCGACATCGTGCTCTGGTCGGCAGATCCGGCACAGTTCGTCGTTGGTGCGCTGGCGCCGGCCGAGGTGATTTCGGTTGT
>JANNNT010000305.1:0-23600 GCA_031398685.1 Rhodocyclaceae bacterium
CGGGAAGCAACCGGCCGGTGAAGCAGGCGGAACGCCGACCTTGAAGCCGTATGCCGTGAGATCCAATAACCATGGGCTTGCCGCGGCATGCCATGCGGGAAGCGCCATTTGATGCGGGTTGCGGGGTGGTGCTTCAAGCCATTCCGGCTTGACAATCAAGGGCTTGGCGCGTAGATTTGCGCCCTTGCTTGGCTTTTCTGCCGGGCTCGCGCCGATTTGAAGTTCAGCTTGCAGGCGCGTTACAAATCTGGCTAAAGCGGGCGTGATTCGATGCTTATTCCGAAACCCGTTCGCCGACGACGCTGAACGGGTTTTTTCATTTCCGAGGTTTCAAATGCAGCCTGACCGTACCGCCGAACTCACCGCCCTCCTGCACCAGCGCATCCTCATTCTCGACGGGGCGATGGGTACGATGATCCAGCGGCACAAGCTGCAGGAAGCCGATTATCGCGGCGAGCGCTTTGCTGGCCACACGCATGACCTCAAGGGCAACAACGATCTGCTGCTGCTGACCAAACCCGAGGTCATTCGCGGCATCCACGCCGAATATCTGGCGGCCGGTGCCGACATTCTCGAAACCAATACCTTCAATTCGACGGCGGTTTCGCAGGCCGACTACAAGCTCGAAGCCATCGTTTACGAGCTGAACTTCGCTGGGGCAAAGCTCGCCCGCGAGGCCTGCGATGAATTCACCGCCAAAGACCCAGTCAAGCCGCGTTTCGTCGCTGGCGTGCTCGGCCCGACCTCGCGCACGGCGTCGATTTCGCCCGATGTGAATGATCCAGGCTACCGCAATACAAGCTTCGACGAGCTAGTAGGCACTTACACCGAAGCCATTCGCGGATTAACCGACGGCGGTGCCGACCTGCTGCTGGTCGAAACCATATTCGACACGCTCAACGCCAAGGCCGCGCTGTTCTCGATTGAACAGTTCTTCGAACGGGTTGGGCGACGCTGGCCGGTGATGATTTCCGGCACCATCACCGACGCCTCCGGGCGCACGCTTTCCGGGCAAACCGCCGAAGCCTTCTGGAACTCGCTAAGCCACATCCGGCCTTTGTCCTTCGGCCTCAACTGCGCGCTCGGCGCCGCCGAATTGCGCCAGTACGTTGAAGAGTTGTCACGTATCTGCGACTGCTTTGTCTCGGCGCACCCGAACGCCGGCCTGCCCAATCCGCTGTCGCCCAGCGGCTACGATGAAACACCGGAGCAACTGGCGAAAGAAATCGTCGACTGGGCCAAGAACGGTTTCGTGAACATCGTCGGCGGCTGCTGCGGCACCTCGCCGGCACACATCGCGGCGATTGCCCAGGGCGTTGCCGGAATCGCGCCACGCGCCATTCCTGACGTCGAAAAGAAACTGCGTCTGTCCGGCCTTGAGCCCTTCAACGTCGGCAAGGAATCGCTCTTCGTGAACGTCGGCGAGCGCACCAATGTCACCGGTTCGAAGGCTTTTGCCCGGATGATTCTCGAAGGCCGGCTCGACGACGCTTTGGCCGTCGCCCGCCAGCAGGTTGAAAACGGCGCGCAGGTCATCGACATCAATATGGACGAGGCGATGCTCGACTCGAAGGCGGCGATGGATCGCTTCCTCAAGCTGATCGCCTCGGAACCGGACATTTCGCGCGTACCGATCATGATCGACTCATCGAAGTGGGAAATCATCGAAACCGGCCTCAAGTGCATCCAGGGCAAGGGCATCGTCAATTCAATCTCGATGAAGGAGGGCGAGGCGGCGTTTCTGCACCATGCCCAACTGGCGCGCCGTTACGGCGCGGCGGCGGTGGTCATGGCCTTTGACGAAGCCGGACAGGCCGACACCTACGCGCGCAAGACCGAAATCTGCAAGCGTGCCTACGATTTGCTGCTGAGCATCGGCTTCCCGCCCGAAGACATCATTTTCGATCCGAACATCTTCGCCATCGCCACCGGTATCGAAGAACACAACAACTACGCCGTCGACTTCATCGAAGCCTGCCGCTGGATTCGCGCCAACCTGCCGCACGCGCAGATTTCCGGCGGCGTCTCCAACGTCTCCTTCAGTTTCCGTGGCAACGATGCGGTGCGCGAGGCGATCCACACCGTTTTCCTCTACCACGCGGTCAAGGCCGGGCTGTCGATGGGTATCGTGAACGCCGGGATGATCGGTATCTACGACGATCTCGATCCGGCGCTGCGCGACAAGGTTGAAGACGTGGTACTCAACCGCAACCCGGAAGCCGGCGAAGCGCTGGTCGAGTTCGCGCAGTCGGTGAAAGAGGGCAAGGCCAAAGACTCGGGCCCGGATCTCTCGTGGCGCGAACTGTCGGTCGAAGCACGCCTCTCGCATGCGCTGGTCAAAGGCATCACCGATTTCGTCGTCGCCGACACCGAGGAATGCCGCGCCGCGCTGGAAGCTGCCGGCAAGCCGCCGCTGGCGGTCATCGAAGGTCCGCTGATGAGCGGCATGAACGTCGTCGGCGACCTCTTCGGCGCCGGCAAGATGTTCCTGCCGCAAGTCGTCAAATCGGCGCGCGTCATGAAGCAAGCGGTGGCGCACCTGATTCCCTATGTCGAAGCCGAGAAGCTGCGCACCGGCGCCGCCAGCAAGGGCAAGATCATCATGGCTACGGTCAAGGGCGACGTGCACGACATCGGCAAGAACATCGTCGGCGTCGTGCTCGGCTGCAACGGCTACGACGTGGTCGATCTTGGCGTTATGGTTTCGTGCGACAAGATCCTGCACGCGGCAAAGGAGCATGGCGCGCAGGCCATCGGCCTGTCCGGTTTGATCACGCCCTCGCTCGAAGAAATGAGCCACGTTGCCGCCGAAATGCAGCGCCTCGGTTTTGGCGACGTAGGCAACGGCGAGGCTATCCCGTTGCTGATCGGCGGCGCAACGACCAGCCGCGCGCACACGGCGATCAAGATTGCGCCGCACTACAACGGCCCAGTGGTCTATGTGCCGGACGCCTCGCGCGCCGTCGGCGTGGTGACCAAACTGCTGTCGATCGACAACGCCACCGGTTTCAAGGCCGAAGTTGCTGCCGACTACGAGAAGGTGCGTACCCAGCACGCCAACAAGAAAGGCGTCCAGCTTGTTTCGTTGGAGACTGCGCGCAGCAATCGTCTGGCGTGGAACAGCGATCCCGCCTACCGGCCGGTCGCGCCGAACAAGCCCGGGCTGCACGTGCTGCGCAATGTCGATCTGGCGACACTCGCCGAATACATCGACTGGGCTCCGTTCTTCCAGACCTGGGATCTGGCCGGCAGTTACCCGAAGATTCTCGACGACGCCGTCGTTGGTGAAACGGCGCGTTCGGTTTTTGCCGACGGCCAAGCCATGTTGGCGCAAATCATTGCTGACCAGCACACCAACCCGTGGATCACCGCCAACGCCGTGTTCGGCCTCTATCCGGCCAACGCCGTCGGCGACGACATCGAGCTCTACACCGACGAATCGCGCAGCGAGACGCTGATGGCCTGGCACAACCTGCGTCAGCAGCACGAACGCCCTGCGGGCAAGCCACATTATTGTCTGACCGATTTCGTCGCTGATAAAGATACCCCCGACTGGATCGGCGTTTTTGCCGTCAGCGCCGGTCTGGGCATCGAAAAGAAACTCGCCGAATTCGAAGCGGAACACGACGACTACCGCGCGATTCTGCTCAAATCGCTCGCCGACCGTTTCGCCGAAGCCTGCGCCGAATGGCTGCACGCGCAAGTGCGCCGTGACTACTGGGGTTACGCCGCGGATGAGTCGCTTGGCCACGAGGCGTTGATTCGCGAGGAATACCAAGGCATCCGGCCCGCGCCCGGCTACCCGGCCTGCCCCGACCACACCGCCAAGGGCCCGTTATTCGAACTGCTTGATGCGCCGGCCAACGCCGATATGGGCATTACCGAGTCCTTCGCCATGACGCCGGCCGCCGCCGTCTCCGGCTTCTACCTGGCGCACCCCCAGGCGCAGTATTTTGCCGTCAGCAAGATCGGCCGCGACCAGCTTGAAGACTGGGCTCAGCGGGCCGGGATGAGCGTTGTGGAAGCGGAACGTTGGCTGGCACCGCTGCTTTGATAAAATACCGGCGATGCAACTTGATCTTTTCATGCACAGTGCCGACGTTTGTTTGCGTAACGCCATCGTCGATGCGCTTCGTGCCCGTGACCCGGCCAGTATGCACGCGGCGATTGATCGACTGCGTGCCGATTTCCCCGCTGACGGCAGTATCGATGGCTTTGAGCACCTGTTCTCCGAACTCCTGGCGTTAAGCCAGCCGGAGCAGTCAGCCACGGGCATTGCACGGCAGGTTGAGCGGATCGAGGCACAACTGCTGCCGCCACTGAAAAAAATAATGGGGGCCGACGCCGCGCAGCGCTGGATCAAGCCAGTCTACGGTGATTTGGCGCGAGCAGCAGCGGGGAAACCATTTCTTCGCAGCCTGGCCAATGCACACGCCGCCGGGTTATTTCTCCGTGCCGGCGCACTGGCTGAGGCGCGTGCCGCCGTGGCGGAAATTCCCTCCTGGCCACGCATTCCCGAGCCGCTGGCCTGGATGGCCGAAATCGCCCTGCGCGAAGCGGCCCCGATCGAGTTCTGGCCGCTTCTTGCCGAACTGGCGTGGATCGCGCCCGCATTGCTTGACGCACTGATCGCCGACTTGCCAGCGTGCGCCACTCCCGCGAACGTTCTCCGCCTGTACCGTGAGTTTGGTGCGGAGGCCGACATCGACGCCGAAAACGATGAAGTCGCCTGGTTTCCGGCCTGGTTGCTGGTCGAGCATCCTGAACTGCTGCCGCTCTTGCGTACGGCTCAACCTTACCACTCGCGCCCGGCACGCAGCGCGACCGTGCTGATTGACCTGCTGATTGGCGAGCGCCAGGGGGCGGCGCCGTCGCTGGTCGACAAACGCAAGCAATTGCGTGATCTGGCTCCCGTACTGTTCCGGCGCTACATGGCGCGGCGCTGATTTTTAACTTCTTGGCTACCCGATACTTCGTGAAAAAATCAAAAACCCAGGATCGCCCACAACCCGCCCAGATTGAAGCCATCGAGCGCTGTCTTAACCATGGCGAGCTCGAAGAAGCCAGCCGGCGGCTTACTCGCCTGCAAGCGGCGTTTCCGGGTTTCAAACCTCTGAAGCGCCTGGCTTACGAAATCGCATGGCAGAGCGGAAATAGCCTGCGTGCGGTTTTTTCAGCCTGGGAGTGGTGCGAAGCCTCGCCCAACAGCACCCCGGCCTTCGGCGCGCTTGCTGAAAGTTCAGTCGCTGATTTTCCCTATCTTTATCTCCATGCGGCAGAGCGGCTGATTGCGCTGGGCGAGGGCTCCAATAAAGATCTGCAACTCTTGCGCGCTGATCTTTCCCACGATCTCAGTGAGGACGAGGGGCGACGCATGGATTTGTGCCGGGTATTTCTCGGCAATGAAAAAACGGCCGAGGCCAGAGCGTTGGTCGAGGTAATCCGGCTACCGGCGGCACAGAACAATGTCGCCCAGTCATTCTTTGCAGAAGGAAAGATCGAGCGTGCTGAATCCGTTTGGGCATCGGTGCTGGAGATGGCGCCGGAGAACTGTTTCACGCTGGAACGGCTGTTCGCGATGCGGCTCTGGCTGACCGGAAAGATGGCCGCGCAAGCGCTGGCGGATCGCCTGCTCGCTCTGACGCCCGCCACTTCGGATGATGTCTGCCGCCAACTGGATGGGGCGATCATGTGCGATTTGCCTGAACGCGCCGAAGCCATCTATCTTGGTGCACAGGAAGCGCCGTGGCTCATGGGCGATAGCCCGAGCGAAGGCGATGAACAACTTGCCAGGCGACTGCACATGGGCGGTGCGCTCGTCGCCTGGCGACAGGGGCGGCACGATGAAGCGCTATCCCGACTCGACCGGGTCGATGATGACAGCGAAGCATTTCTTGAGCTCCGTACGCAATGCATGCTTTTTCGCATGACCGGCGAAACCCCGGACTGGGGCATCGGTCACCTTTCGCAATGGTGGCCCATCGCCCACATTCGCTCGCTACATCCTGAGAAATTCGCCAGCGACAATGAGCTGTTCGAACGCTGGCAGGCGACAATGCCTCATCCCGATTACCTCGTTGCCGTGGCGGTCAATGGCGGAAAAGCGGCGGGCGCCCTCGCCATTGCCGCTTTGCGCCACCTGGCTCAGGGCGAAAATGGCAACAAGGCGGCGGCACAACAGGCACTCATTTCGTTGCTTTCCCTTCCCTGCGGCCCGGATTCGGTGCGCAGCACGCTGCATGGCTGGCTGATTGAAAACGGTTTGCTGGAAAAAGACGCCCCTCTTTCGCTGCTTGTCGGAGGAAAGGTCATCGAGGCTCGTCCACTCGAACTCACCATTCACGATGAGCCGATGGAAGAAGAAACCGTGCTCAGTGCGGCGGATCACCGGATTTATGGCGAGGTGATGGAACTCATTCATGGCCGACGAATCGCCAAAGCGCGGCAACTGATGGAGAAACTGCTTCCCCGTTACCCGGACTATCCGCGCGTTCTAACCTCCATTGCGACGCTGCGAGAGGCCGAAGGCGAACCGATGGAGCAATGGGCTCCGCTGATCCGGCACGCGGCGGAAGTTGCGCCGGATTATTTCTTTGCGCGGGCCGGACTGGTCAAGTTGCTGGCCAAGGAAGGCAAGCTGGAGGAAGCACGCGCGGAACTCAGGCCATTGCTCGAGCTGAAGGAGATGCACAACTCGGAATGGCGCGCGCTGATTCTGGCGCAAATCGCCTTGGCTAAGGCGGCCAAGGATCTGCCTGCGCTGACTCGCCTGAACGGGATGCTGCGCGACTGCCAGGAGCGTTTCGGGTGAACCTGACCACCCACAACGCCGACCTCAAGCCACTTAACTCGCTGGCGCTGTCGGCGCGTGCGGCGCATCTGGTCGTCATCACCGGAGCCGAGCAGTTGTCAGCGCTGGTCGCCGATGCGCACTGGCGCGCAATGCCGCGTTTCGTCCTCGGTGGCGGCAGCAACCTGGTTCTGAGCGGCGATTTTGACGGTCTCATGCTGCACATGGCGATCAGTGGTCGCGAACTGGCCGGTGAAGATGCCGACGCCTGGTATGTGCGCGCCGGGGCCGGTGAAAACTGGCACGATTTTGTCGGCTGGACGCTGGCGCAAGGCTGGCCGGGGCTGGAAAACCTGTCGCTGATTCCCGGAACGGTCGGCGCTGCGCCGATCCAGAACATCGGCGCCTACGGGCTGGAAGTGGCTGAGCGCTTTCATTCGCTTGTCGCGTGCGACATGCTTAGTGGCGAGACCGTGCACTTCGGCCGCGCCGGCTGTCGCTTCGGCTATCGCGACAGTGTATTCAAGCAGGAAGGCTGGCATCTGGATGGGCGCTTCGTCATCACCGAAGTGACTTTCCGTCTGCCCAAAGTCTGGCGAGCACTCATCCGCTACGCCGACGTCGCTACCGAGCTTGAAACGCAAGGCATTTTTGCGGCAAACGCCCTTCAGGTCGCGGCGGCCGTTGTCGCCGTGCGTCAACGCAAGTTGCCTGATCCGGCGCAGTTCCCCAACGCCGGCAGTTTTTTCCACAACCCGGTGGTTGATGCCGCGACGGCAGACCGGCTACTGGCGGCGTATCCCTGCTTGCCGCACTATCCGCAGGCCGACGGTCGAGTAAAACTCGCCGCCGGCTGGCTGATCGAGCAGACCGGCTGGAAAGGCAGGAATCTCGGTCCTGTCGGCATGTTCGAGAAACAGGCGCTGGTTCTGGTCAATCGCGGTGGCGCAACGGGTGCCGACGTGGTGGCGCTGATGCAGGCCGTTCAGTGCGAAGTGCGCGAGAAGTTCGGTATCGAGCTGACACCGGAACCCATCTTTCTCTGAGCATGCCGGGCGCTTTGCACTCAATCGATCCGCTCGAAACTGACCTGTCCGTACATCTCCGGATGTTTCGTGGCGATCCAGTAGCCGGCTTCGGATTCGGCACGTTCCCAGGTGGTCGCGCGGAGCGGGACGCTATGTATGCTACCGTCTTCCTTCGGCCACTGCAGCGTGTAGCTGCGAAATCCGCCACGCTCCTGCAGGCCAATCCGGCGTGACCAGCGCGGTGGTTCACGGTGCAATCTGGCCGCCTCGTTGTTGAGTTGCAGCCTGAACAATGGCCCCTTGTTTCGATGTTGCACGATGTATTCCTGAGCACTGACGACTTCTTCAACGACATACCAGTCGGGACAGGCCTCAATGATGGCGCTGATGGCCAGGCCTTGATCGTCAAGGACAACTTCGGCCGCGACGGCATAAGTGTCATCCACCCCCTCGACAAGATCGTGCCAGGGCAAGCCATTCCGGGTCGGCGGCGGGAAGGGGAGTGGGCGCTTGCCTTCCCGGATGCGGGCAAAGAGCGCCGATTTGAGCACGTCTTCCAGTTCGATGAGAGGAAAAGCCGAGCGCGGTTGTGAAGGGAAGCTGCCAGCCCCCATGTAGCCGACATTCCACAGCGTCTTCAGCCATTCCGCCGCATCGAGCGCCACCTGTGCCAGCCGTGCTTCGAAGTCACCGCCGTCATTGCCCGACTCGCCGGTAGCGGTTGGCCCGGATAGTAATTCGGCCTCGTGCAGGCGTGCGCGCAGGCACTCCTGGAACAGTTTTTCCACCCATTCGGCCTCAGCCGGGGGGAGTTGTTCGATGCGCTCGGCAAAGTTCATCAACTCATCGGCGTCGAGCGGTGTTTCCTCATCCATCATGGGCTCCGTGGCCTGAATTGTCGGCGCAAGTTTAACTTTTACTGCGGGCTTCGGATAGCGGCATATTCGGGCTGCGCAGGTGGAAATCCGTTAAAATCAATTCCCTTGAGTACGGTGTTTTAATTTCTGGAGTCGGGCGTGATCGGCAAAACGGTATTGGTGACCGGTGCGGCAAAGCGGGTGGGGCGTTCGATCGCCCGCGAGTTGCATGCGGCGGGAGCCAACATCATGGTGCATTACCGCAGCGCCCGCGAAGCAGCCGAAGGGTTGTCGGCAGAATTGAATGCCGTACGGCCGGGGTCGGTCGTCTGCCAGCAGGCCAATCTGCTGGATATCGACGCCTTGTCCACGCTGGTGGCGAATACCGTGGCGCATTTTGGCCGGTTGGATGCGCTGGTCAATAATGCATCGACTTTTTTTGCAACGCCGCTTGGTGAAATTGACCTTGCCGCCTGGGATGATCTGGTCGGAAGCAATTTCAAAGCGCCGCTGTTCCTGACACAGGCGGCGGCGCCTCACCTCAGGGCGGCCCAGGGTTCTGTGGTCAATATTACCGATATTCATGCTGAACGCCCGCTGGCTGGCTATTCGCTTTACTGTGCGGCCAAAGCGGGTTTGCTCGGGTTGACACGAGCGCTGGCCATTGAACTGGCGCCGCAGGTGCGGGTGAATGCCGTCGCACCGGGTCCGATCCTGTGGCCTGACGATGCCGGGTTTAATGGCGAAATGCGTGACCGGATCATTGACCATACGCTATTGAAGCGCGCTGGAAGTCCGCAGGATATCGCACGCACCGTGCGCTTTCTGCTCAATGATGCGTCCTACGTGACCGGGCAGGTAATCAACGTTGATGGTGGGCGTACCGCCCATTTGTAGTCTTTTTGTGCAGCAGAAGCGAATTAATCCGTAGAGGTCTGGTGGAAAACTCAAAGAACCTTCAGCGCTTGAAAAAGCGCCTTGAAAGCGACGTCGGCAAGGCGATTGCCGATTACAACATGATCGAGCATGGCGATACTGTTCTCGTCTGTATTTCCGGCGGCAAGGATTCATATGCGATGTTGTCGATCCTGATGGCGATGCAGCAACGAGCACCGGTCGATTTCCGTCTGATTGCGATGAATCTGGATCAGAAACAGCCGGGCTTTCCGGCCGATGTGCTTCCGGCGTATCTGTCCGGTCTGGGTGTCGACTACCGCATCGTCGAGCAGGATACGTATTCCATCGTCAAGGAGAAGATCCCCGAGGGCAAGACCACCTGCTCGCTGTGTTCGCGCCTGCGTCGCGGCGTCATCTATCGCACGGCCAAGGAACTGGGTGCCAACAAGATTGCGCTTGGCCATCATCGCGACGACATCGTGCACACCCTGTTTCTCAACCTGCTGTTTGGCGGCAAGCTTAAGGCCATGCCGCCAAAACTGGTGACCGACGACGGCGCACATGTCGTGATTCGACCTCTGGCCTATTCCAGCGAGAACGACATTGCGCGCTTCGCGCGCGGCATGGCATTCCCGATCATTCCCTGCAATTTGTGTGGTTCGCAGAACAACCTACAGCGCCAGAAGATTCGCGAGATGATGCAGGATTGGGATCGTCGTTTTCCGGGGCGTACCGAGTCGGTATTCTCAGCATTGCAGAACATTGTGCCATCACATCTGGCCGACAAGACGCTGTTCGACTTCAAGGGACTGCGCGTAGGCGCTGCCCTTGAGGAACTGGATGGCGGTGATACCGTGTTCGACGGTCCGCAGCTTGGTGAAGAATTGTCGCTGCCTGTGGTGGAAGCTTTGCAGCTTTTCAGAGTTTGAAGCACCAGACCCAAGCTTTTGCTATGATCTGGTAACCCAAGCCGCATTGTGATTTAGTACAAATAGGTAGGATGATTGAATGAGCGATAAGGTTTCTGGAGAACTCTCCTTCGGCACGGAAACAACCGTTTCCGAATCGACATTGACGATGAAACATGCCGAGGGACAGGTATCGGTGCTGGTTGCTGATGTTTCGGGAAATGCTCGGTTGCATGAGAAACTCAGCGGCGCCGAAGCGTTGCGGGCCGTTGATCGTTGCCTGAAGCGCATGGAGCGTGCGGTCGAAGCCTTTGGTGGTCGCCTTGCCAAGATTGTCGGCGACGAACTGATGGCGGTGTTCGATAGCGCGGATGAAGCATTTCAGGCGGCCATCGAAATGCAGCAACGCGTGGCTGACCTGCCGCCGGTCTCGGGGGTAAAGCTGGCTATCCGCGTCGGGTTGTCATATGGACTGGTCGGCGAATCTGAAGGTAGCGTCGTTGGTGAAACCTTCAGCGTGGCTGCTCATCTTGCCGGACTGGCAAAGCCCGGGCAGGTATTGCTCAGTCTTCAGGCACAAGCCGTCCTGTCACCCACATTGAAACAATCAACGCGTGATCTTGGGTTGGTGGCAGCCAAAGGGCCATTCCCCGAAATGAAGACCTTCGATGGTGTCGCCTCCGAGCCGTCCGGGCCGGTCGTCAAATTTGCCGACACTCCAGTCCTCCAAGGAGGCAGTTTCAGCCTGCGTTATGCCGGTGAAGTCTTCATGCTCGATGAAGGGAAGAAGGTCATCAACATGGGGCGCAACGCGGAAAGTGATCTGGTCATTCGCGATCGTCGTGCGTCCCGCAATCATGCCAAGATCGAGCGGCGAGGCGACAAGGTCATCCTCATCGACCGAAGCACCAATGGTACATTCGTTACATTTAACAGCAAGCCTGAATTTTTCGTGCGTCGCGAGGAGTGTGTCCTCCACGGCAAGGGGGTGATTTGCTTTGCAGCGTCGGCGACCAGTGTCGATGCGGACTGTGCGCAGTTCGAGTTGCTCTGAGCCGTGATCAAATAAAACGGCGGTGCTAAAAAGCGCCGCCGTTTTATTTACCTATTCTCTGGTGATTACTTCTTGCCAGCCTTGAGGCAATCACTCATGAACGCCTTGCGCTCATCACCTTTAAGCGCTTTTTCCCCTGCGTCGGCGTTACAGTTTTTCATTTTTTCCTGCTGCACCTGTTGAGCTGGAGAGGGCGCTTTCTTCTCTTTGTCTGCAGCAAAGGCGCTGCCCGAGGCAAAGGCGAGGGCAACGAGGGCAATCATGATTTTCATCAGGAACTCCGTGATCTGGTTTGGAAACGTCTGTTGATTATAAGCTGAAATTATATGTCGTCGTCAAGAACAGCCTGTTGTTGACGATTGATGAATTCGCTCATACTGTCGATTCCGCGCAGTTGCAAAATGGAGTTGCGTACGGCGGCTTCGAGCAGGACGGCAAGGTTGCGCCCGGGCGCAACATGAAAAACCACTTTACGGATCGGTATGCCAAGTATCTCCTGCGACTGGGCATCGATCGGCAAACGCGGCATATCGTCGCCCAAGGAATTCTTCTGCAAATGAACAATCAGCTTGAGCTTCATTTTCCGCCGTGCGGCCGTCTCGCCGAAAACCGTTCTGATATTGAGCAGGCCAAGACCGCGCACTTCAAGGTAATCGCGCAACATGCCGGGGCAGCGACCCTCGATGGTTGTTGGCGCAATCCGCGCCAGTTCGACGACATCATCGGCCACCAGTCCATGGCCGCGCGAGACGAGTTCGAGTGCCAGTTCACTTTTGCCGACACCGGAATCGCCAGTAATCAAAACGCCCATGCCGAACACGTCCATTAACACGCCGTGTGCCGAAACCGTGTCGGCAAAACGACGCGCAAGGTAGAGATGCAGTAGATCAATGACCGCTGAACAGGCTTTCGGGGAGATGAATAGCGGTGTTTGCGTTGCTTCGCACATATCGAAGGCCCCCGGCGGAATCTCCAGACCATCGGCGACAATCAATGCGGGAGGCTTTGCGGCCATGATGTCTTCGATCTGACGACGCCAGCGCTCCGGGCCAACACTTTCGGCCCAACGTTGTTCGGCCTTGCCGATAACCTGCACCCGATGACCGTAAATAAGGTTGAGGTGACCAACGACGTCAGGACCGAAAGTTTCCAGATCATTGAGTTCGACTAGCCGCTCAACCCCCACGGCAGCGACCCAGGTGAGCTTGAGTTTTTCAATATGATCCTGGTAGAGCTGGGTAATACTCAAGGTGCGGTTGGTAATCATGCCGGGTGGACTCGTAGTGAGTGTGAAGAGATGATTTTTCGGAGCGCGAAACCAGCAACACAAGGCTTTGGCCGCACGTCAGCGCGCCCGCAGATGGCGTGAAGAATGGTCGAATTATGGATGAGCAACCTCTTCGTTGGCGAATATCTGGCGGACCGCATCAGCACTGTCTGCGGCGCATAGGGCATCGCGGCAAGCCCGATCGGAGAATCGTTCGGCAAGTTCGGAGAGGATCTGCAGATGCTGCTCTGTCGCCTGTTCAGGAACAAGCAATACGAATAGGAGGGACACCGGCGTTCCGTCTGGCGAGTCGAAAGGAACCGGTGTGGCAAGGCGCAAAAATGCGCCACTGGCGTGCTTCAGACCCTTGATGCGGCCGTGCGGAATGGCTATACCTCGCCCAAGCCCAGTCGATCCGAGTTTTTCGCGTGCGAAAAGGCTGTCGAATACGGTGCTGCGTGCGATGCCCTGATTGTTCTCGAAAAGCAGGCCTACGTGCTCGAAAACCCGCTTCTTGCTACTCGCGTCGAGATCAAGGGCGATGTTTTCGGTGCTTAATAATTGAGAAATCTGGTTCATTTGGAAATGCAAACCATAGCGGCGAGAGGTGGTGAATATGGAAAACGGCAGGCTGGCCGCGAAAGGCCGAACCCGCCGTAGAAAGCTAATCAGTCGGAGTCAGCAGGAATGACTTTCTGGCCGCGGTGATGGTCCTGCAGCTTCTGCTTGTATTTCTGGATCTGACGGTCAAGTTTGTCAACCAGGCTATCCACGGCCGCGTAGAGATCCTCGTCGATGGATTCGACGAAGACGTCCTTGCCGGACAGGTGGACGGTAACTTCGGCTTTCTGCTTCAGTTTGTCTACGGACAAAATTACGTTCACATCGATGACGTTGTCGAAATGGCGTGTGACGCGCTCGAGTTTCCCGGTGACGTAGGCATGGATTGCCGGGGTGATCTCGAGATGGTGTCCACTGATATTCAGGTTCATGATGTGGCTCCTTTTCAAGGTGATAGTCGCTTCTGCGACTGTCGAATCTCCCTTAGCCTGCTCGCGAAAGAAGGGTCGGGGGTGAGTGGGGGCATTGCTTTCATCTTCTGTGGTATCGATTGTTGCAATGCCTGTCAGATAGTCTTGCGTAGTTTAACCGGCGAGATATTGAGCGCTTCACGGTATTTTGCAATCGTTCGCCGTGCCACGACAATACCCTGCTGACCAAGGACCTCGGATATCTGACTGTCCGAAAGAGGTTTCTTTGGGTCTTCCGCGCCAATCAATTGCTTGATCAGCGCACGGATGGCTGTTGCCGAACAGGCCCCACCGGCTTCCGTGGCAACGTGACTACCGAAAAAATACTTCAATTCAAAAATCCCGCGTGGCGTGGCCATGTATTTTTGTGTCGTCACGCGGGATATGGTTGACTCATGCAAGCCCAGGATGTCGGCAATTTCACGGAGAACCAGGGGTCTCATGGCGACTTCACCATGATCAAAAAACTGGCGCTGACGGTCGACGATGGACTGCGCTACTCTCAGGATGGTGTCAAAGCGTTGCTGAACATTTTTGATCAGCCAGCGCGCTTCCTGCAACTGACCCGCGAGTCCAGAACCCCGCTGCTTGGAGAGAATCTGGGCGTAGAGACTATTGATGCGCAGGCGAGGAAAGGCGTCAGAATTGATGTTGACCGTCCACTGGCCGCGAATTTTGCGGACCACGACGTCAGGGGTGATGTAGCGCGCGTCAAGCGCGGCATATTGTGCGCCGGGACGGGGATTCAGGCTGCGTATGAGGAATTGGGCGTCGCGCAGCTGGTCGTCGTCACACTCGATGAGCTTCTTGATTTTTACGAAATCGCGGCCAGCGAGCAGATCGAGATGTTTGCGCACGATCTTCAACGCCAGAACCTGGGTGTCATCGGCCGGCAGCGCTTCCAGCTGCAGCGCCAGGCATTCCTGTGCGTTGCGCGCGCCGACGCCGGTCGGGTCGAAGTGTTGCAGATGATTGAGGGCTATCTGCAGTTCCTCCGGTTCGATTTCCAGTTCGGGTGGCAGCGTTTCGGCAAGATCTTCGAGCGATTGGGTCAGGTAACCGTCATCGTCGAGCGCGTCGATCAGGCATTGCACCAACGTGCGATCACGGTCGGGAATGCTCATCAGCCCGAGTTGCCATGACAGGTGCTCGCGCAGAGAGGTGGTTGCCGCCTGCACATCCTGATAAATTTCATTTTCATCGTCGTCAAACGATCCGGACGAGCTGGAGTAGCTGCTTTCCTCGCCAAGCCAACTCTCGTCATCCGCTGACGAGGGCGGCGTGTCTGGTTCAGGCTCGGTTTTTTCCGTAGCAGTGGTACCGGTTTCGCTGGTGCCAGGTAGCTGGGGCGCGTATTCCTCTTCCTCACGTTCGAGCAGCGGGTTTTCCTGCAGGAATTTCTCCAGTTCCTGCTCAAGTTCGAGCGTCGACAGTTGCAACAGACGTATCGATTGCTGCAACTGAGGGGTCAATGCAAGGTGCTGCGAGAGCTTGAGTTGTAGAGATGGTTTCATTTACGGAGCCTGATCGGCCACCGGATTGGGAGAGAGGCTACTCGTTTCGTTCTGGATTTGTCGTGGAGCAAGCATCAGGTTCAGAGGCGGAAGTTCTCGCCCAGGTAAACCTTGCGGACGTTTTCATTATAAATGATTTCGTCGGGTCGACCCGAAGCGAGAACGCTGCCCTCGTTGAGAATGTAAGCGTGGTCACAAATACCCAGTGTCTCACGGACGTTATGGTCGGTAATCAGAACGCCGATGTTGCGTTCCTTGAGAAAACGAATGATTTTCTGGATATCCAGCACCGCAATGGGATCAACACCAGCAAAAGGTTCGTCGAGCAGAATGAAGCGCGGATTGGTCGACAGAGCGCGGGCAATCTCCACTCTTCGACGCTCACCGCCGGAAAGCGAGGCCGCTGAACTGTTGCGAATATGGCTGATATGAAGTTCTTCAAGCAAGCGTTCGGCACGGTTTTCGATCTCGTCCGGCGCAAGGTTCTGCATCTCCAGCACAGCCTTGATGTTCTCGACGACCGTCAGTTTGCGAAAGACCGAAGCTTCCTGCGGTAGATAGGAAACGCCAAGTTTGGCCCGCTGGTGGATAGGCAGATGAGTAATCTTCCTGTCATCAATATGAACATCGCCACCATCGCAAGCAACCAGGCCGACGACCATATAGAAACAGGTCGTTTTCCCCGCGCCGTTCGGGCCGAGCAAACCGACCACTTCGCCGCTGCCAACATCGATGGATACATCCTGTACCACCGTACGCTTCTTGTAGTCTTTTTTCAGGTTGTGCGTGGACAGAGTACTTTTTGTACTCTCTGCGCTCTTGCCAGCATGGGTTTCGGGCATCGGTCAGTCGTCTTCAAAGTCGCCGCGCAATACGCGGCGGATGGTTTCTCCGGAGAATCCCCGGCTCATCAAAAATCTCATTCGGCGCGCCCGCTCTGTTGCATCAAAGACCTCGGTCTTGTCACCAAATTTACGCTGCCACACTTGACGTGCTCGCGTCAGTTCATCTTCCCCAGTGGCCAATGCGGTATCCACCAGCTCCTTGGAAACGCCCTGAGTACGAAGTTCATAAGCCAACCGGGCGTTGCCGAATCGCGCTCTACGGGCATTCAAGCGCATTTCAACGTAGCGTTCGTCAGAAAGCAGGTGGCGCGTAGTCAAATCATCCAGCAATGCGTCAAGCACATCGACCGATTCTGCGTACGGCGCGAGCTTGCGCGCGAGCTCGGTTCGTGCGTGTTCGCGGCGCGCTAGCAGGCGCAAAGCACGCTCACGCAGCGTGCAATTCACGATTGCGCGCTCGCCTACTCGGCAGCGTTGATCGGTTTTGGTGAAGGGACATTCACTGCCGCTCGGATTTTGGCCTCAATCTCCTCAGCGATTTGCCGGTTGGCTTTGAGGTATTCGCGGGCGTTGTCCTTGCCTTGGCCTATTTTCTCGCCATTGTAGGCGTACCAGGAGCCGGACTTTTCGACCAGTTTGTGGATGACACCCAGTTCGACGATCTCGCCTTCGCGCGACGTGCCTTCGCCGTAGAGGATGTCGAAAATGGCTTCGCGGAAAGGCGGCGCGACCTTGTTTTTGACGACCTTGACACGGGTTTCGTTGCCGACGACCTCGTCTCCTTTCTTGATCCCGCCGATACGGCGGATATCCAAGCGAACGGAAGCGTAGAACTTGAGCGCGTTACCGCCAGTGGTCGTTTCCGGGCTACCGAACATGACGCCAATTTTCATGCGGATCTGGTTGATGAAAATGACCAGGGTGTTCGTCCGGTTGATGTTAGCCGTAAGCTTGCGTAATGCCTGACTCATCAGACGGGCCTGCAGGCCGGGCAGCGAGTCGCCCATTTCGCCTTCGATTTCGGCTTTCGGTACGAGGGCGGCGACTGAATCGATGACCACCACGTCAACACTCGCCGAACGCACCAACATGTCAGCGATTTCAAGCGCTTGTTCGCCGGTATCCGGTTGTGAGATCAGGAGTTCGTCAAGATTGACGCCGAGTTTCTGAGCGTAAGTGGGGTCGAGCGCGTGTTCGGCATCGATAAAAGCGGCGGTGCCACCGAGTTTTTGCATTTCGGCAATGACCTGCAGTGTCAGTGTCGTTTTGCCTGAAGACTCCGGCCCATAGATTTCGACGACACGCCCCCGCGGCAAACCACCGATGCCGAGCGCAATATCAAGACCGAGCGAACCGGTGGAAACGACTTGAATGTCTTTGATGACGCTCCCGTCGCCCATTTTCATGATCGAGCCTTTGCCAAATTGCTTTTCGATCTGGGCCAGCGCTGCTGCCAGTGCTTTTGACTTGTTGTCGTCCATTACGTGTCCTTTGTCCTGATTAACGGGAATTATCTCATGTTCGACGGCGTGACCTGCGTATTACGCCGGTATTGTGTACTGTGATTATATACAGTATTTGCCAAGGCGCGGACGCCGCGCGATAAACTGTCCTGTTTTTGTGGCGTATTGCTTCACGCCTTGTGCTGGGAGCGGGTTCCCAGCAGTTCGAGCAGAAACTGCAATTCGCGCGCAATGGCCAGCGGGAAGCCACTGCGCTTTCCGTCACGGGTGTCGCGCAACAGATGTTTAAGATAGGTCAACCCGTCAGGCGAATTCCACGAGTTCTGGATGTTTTCCTTGATGTGTGGAATTGTGCCAATCGTCGGTAATTTCTGCAGCAATTTCTCAATCGAAAGGTCTTTTTCGTCGACCGGCGCAATCGGCTCAGTGAGAAACTCTCCCGCCAACTCCCAGCTGGCAGGTGCAACATTGAAATGCGCCCTGAGTTTGATCGAGCAGGCCTCGAACTCTTCCCGCATTTCGTTCATCCGGTAAATCTCGAGCAACTTCAGCCACGGAACCAGGGCGGTATCCGGGTCGCGCGCCAGAAACTCTTCAAGTGCCTGGGTTGCGCCCCGGATCCGGCCGAAACAGACCATGATATCGGCCAGTTCGATCACCGTGCTGTAATCCCCGGTCTCGTCGACCTCCATGTGTTTGACGGGAAGTTCCTGCTTTACGTAGTTGATCACCCCTGGAGCCGGGGGCGGGCCCTCGTCAAGAACGATATCCGGTACGATACTTGGCGTTTTTTCCTGATGAAGTGCTTCCCTTGCGTCCTCAGCGGCCCACGGGTCATGCTTGTCAGGATTGATGGCAGGCGGTGGGATATAAAGTGGTTTGTCGGTAACAACGGGTAAAGCTGCGGCTTCCTGCTTGCCGGATCGGCGTGAAAACGCCCAGGCTAGTGCGCCAATCAGACCCAGAACAATCATGATTTCCATCCACCAACTGGAGCTTTCTTCAAGCTTCGGCGTGGACGGCTCAAGCACAGTTGCGGTTGGTGCGCTTGGTGTTACAGGAGTCGCCGCGGGTGAGTCAGCCACCGGCGTTTCGGCTGGAACCCCCGTCTTCACCGTGGACAAAGAAGCCATAGCGGCACCGGTTTGACGTGCCGTGTTTTCAGTGGCTATCCGCATCTCTTCGAAACTTGCTTCGAGATTCCGTACCTGTTCCGCCATGGCGAGCTGTTGCTCGGCCTGAACGTAAAGTGCACTTAACAGTTTGTATTCGATACGCAGCAGGGCACGCCTGTTTTCGGAGACCTTGGCTGACAGCCGCGTGGGTAGCTCGGTTGATAGACGCAAGGAAGCTTCGTTGCCCGGGCTTCCTTCATCAGCATCACCGGATATTACGAGTCGATCCGCCATGCGACCTGCCGGTTGTTGCACGGCTGCTTTTTCACGGCGAACAGGTGCCGGGAATCCACCGGGTGTGGCTTCTTTTGGTGCGGGCCGCCCAACGTCGACCGCTGGCGGGGAGGGCGCACGCCGCCTTGTATCGGGAACGTTAAGTGCTGTTCCAGCATCCAGCGGAGTTTCTCCGTTCACGCCCAGATCGACCTGCAGGTTTTCGGCCTGAAGTGCCGCCAGAAAGCGGCGCTGCGCGCTCGGCTGGCGCGGGAAAAGTGCCCTGGAAATTGACTGGGCCGATTCGTCTTGTGCCGTCTGCCAAACTCTCGGATAGGATTTCCCTGAAGCCGGGGAAGGCGTTGGCATTTCGGGCACAGGCGATTTGTTCGCCTGCGGCAGCGAAATGCTGGTTTGCCCTGCCAGTTGTTGGGACGAAACCGGATCGATCAGTGCCGTGTAACTGCGCACAACCTCAGACCCGCAACTGGCTCGCAGGTTGATCTGCAGTACGGGTTCGTTGATGGTCTGATCCGACGTAATGATCAGCTTGGATTGGCCGTTCTGACGTTCGAGGCTGATGCGCCCGCGAGTGAGTAACGGAATACCGGAGGCAGAGTCTCCCGAACCGCTCAGGCGAAAACATTCTCCGGCCAGGCGGGTATCGCCGGCGCTTTCAATGAGCCGAACTTCGGCCTGAAAAAACGCGCCGAGACGTGAACGTACCGTTAGTTCGCCCAAGCCCAATGCCTCCGCAGCGTCAGTGCAGAGCGCCAGCGCGGGCAGGAACATTGCGAGTTTGAGGGTTCTCTTGGCAGGTGCGTGGTTGGAATGCATCAAGGCCGGTATGTCTTTAGCAGACGGCATTCTATCCGAATTGTCTCGAAAGACTGTGCGTAATTCCACATTGTCCCGTACAGTTCTTTAATAAAAGCAGTAACTTGCGTCGGCTTTCTATGCTTGAAGAATTGCGGCTCGTTGCAGGAATCCCGTACAGGCATGAGCAACCGAATGTGCGCGAATATCCGCGCGCGACCCTGAAAAGTGACAGGTTTCGACCTCGACGCGACCTTCGGGACCGGCCCAGCCAAAACAGACCATGCCAACCGGCTTGTCCGTCGAACCGCCGGCTGGGCCGGCAACCCCGGTGATCGCCAGAGCCCAGTCAGCGTGACTGTGGTGCAGTGCGCCGGCAGCCATGGCGCTGGCGGTTGCTTCGCTGACCGCACCGTGGATCAACAGCGTGTCGAGTTCGACGCCAAGCATTTCGTGTTTGGCGTCGTTCGAGTAGGTCACAAAACCGCGCTCGAACCATTCCGAACTGCCGGCGACGGACGTCAGGCACTGCGCAACCCAGCCGCCAGTACAGGATTCTGCCGTGGCCAGCCGTTGACCATTGCTCAGCAGCAGCGCGCCGACGTCGGCGGCGAGTGCTTCAAGGTTTTCCTGATTGAACGTGCTCATGCCAGAACAAAACGCAAAATAGTCAGCGTCAGCACGGTGTAGACGGCCGCGAAGAAATCATCGGTCATGACCCCAAAGCCGTTCTTCACTTGCTCGTCAAAGTAGCGTGCCGGTTGTGGCTTGGTGATGTCGAAAACGCGGAAGAGCAGGAAAGCCGCGATTTGCCAGAGCCAGTCGGCGGGACAGAACACCAGTACCATCCAGAAAGGGACGACCTCGTCCCAGACGATGCTGCCATGGTCGATGACGCCGAGATCGGCACCCGTCTTGTGCGCCGCCAGCACGCCGCCCACAAAACAGACGACAAGAAAAGCAAGCAGTTCAAAGTCATTCATCCACGGTCGGAGCAGCGGGAAGGTCGCCCAGGCGAAAAGTGTCCCGACCGTTCCTGGCGCAAACGGGGATAGTCCGCTGCCGAATCCGCAGGCAACCAGATGCGCCGGATGTGAGAAGAGGAAGCGCAGTGAAGGCGGCTTACTGACCATCTTGACCAAAATGATCGAATCCTTTGCGAGTCATGGGCACCGTCTGTCCGGTTTCATCGAGCAGTCGGACTTCTCCCGGCGCATCGCTCCTGGCCTCGACGATGCGGCCGATGCGCCACAGAGGTAAATCGAGCTGGGCGGCCAGTTCTGCCAGTTCGTGGCGTTTTCCGGATGGCGCAGCAAACAGCAGTTCGTAATCGTCGCCGCCGGCAAGCTGGGCGTTGCGCGCCAGTGCCGGATCGGCACCGGAAGGCAAATGCGGAAGTTGTGTTTCGAAAACCTCGGCATCAACACCCGAGCGTTCGGCGATATGACCGAGGTCGGCGAGCAGACCGTCAGAAACGTCAATAGTGGCGTGTGCCAGTTTCCGCTCCAGCAAGGCTCGCCCTAATTCAACTCGCGGCAGGGGTCTTTGCAGGCTTGAAATACAGCGCGTGGCAAGAACCTCCGGCAACGTCATGCGGCCTTGCAGTTGCGCCAGTCCCAGCGCAGCCAATCCCGGTTGGCCGGAAACCCACAGGTCATCGCCGGCCTTGGCGCCGTCACGGCGCAGTGCCATGCCGGTCGGGACTTCGCCGAGTGCCGTGATGCACAGATTGAGCGGCCCGCGCGTTGTATCGCCGCCAACGAGGTCCACGCCGTAACGTTTGGCACAGGCAAAGAGCCCTTCGGCGAAGGCGGCAATCCAGGTTTCGTCGGCGGCCGGAAGGCTGCCGGCGAGTAACACCCAGCGGGGTAGGGCACCCATCGCCGCAAGGTCGGAAAGATTCACGGCCAGCGTTTTCCAGCCGAGCTGGCACGGATCAGTATCCGGGAGAAAATGCGTGCCAGAGACCAGCATGTCGGTAGTGATCGCCAGTTCCATTCCCGGCGATGGTGCCAGCAGTGCACAGTCGTCACCGGGGCCAAGAACGGCCTGCGGTGTCGGTCGAGCGAAGTAGCGGGCGATCAGATCGAATTCGGAGGGCGGCACGTTGGAAACCTCTTTTAAGGCCGAGTCTTCAGAGGAAACGAATAATTCGAATGTTTCATCTCTGCGCTCTCTGCGCCTCTGCGGACTCTGCGTTGAAGGCGCTTAGCTTTTCGCTCGTGCCGCCCGCTTGGCTTCGACTTCGACCGGGCGCAGTTTGGTGGCCAGCTTGTCGAGCACACCGTTGACATACTTGTGACCATCCGTGCCGCCGTAGCCCTTGGCTAGCTCGATGGCTTCGTTGATGATGACGCGATAGGGGGTTTGCGGGTAGTTGGCGAGTTCATAGGCACCGGCCAGCAAAACGCTGGCCTCGACGGGCGAGAGTTCGCTGAAGGGGCGATCGAGGTGAGTCTGGAGCTGTTCCTGCAAGGTCGCGTGCTGGGCGAGAACGCCGCGCAGCAGACCAACGAAAAACTCGCGATCGGCCTTGTCAAAACCGGCGGTGTCGGCCAGGTGTGCTTCAATGGCCGCCTCGTCGTTGCTGCCGATCCGCCATTGATACAGGCCTTGCAGTGCAAATTCGCGAGCGCGACGGCGTGGTGATTTGGTGGCGGGTTTGGCGGCTTTGGCTTCAGCCGGGACGCTTTCGGGTTTAGTGCTCATGCGGGTTTTTCTCCAATTGCGCGCAGCAGGTTGACCATCTCGACGGCGGCCTGGGCACAGTCCGAGCCTTTTTGCTGCGTTCGTGCCAGCGCCTGATCGTCGTCTTCACAGGTCAGAATGCCGTTGGCAATCGGGATGCCGGTATCCAGCTGGACTTCCATGACCGCACGGCAGGAATCGTTGGACACGACCTCAAAGTGATAGGTCTCTCCGCGAATGACGGCGCCGAGGGCAATCAGGGCATCGTAACGGTCGCTTTGCGCCATCGTTTGCAACACCAGCGGAATTTCCAGCGCGCCGGGCACAGTGGCAATCTCGATATCACAATCAGCCACGCCTAACCGCCGGAGTTCGGCCGTGCAGGCGGCGAGCAGGCCTTCGCCGATATCCGGATTGAAACGGCTCATGACGATGCCGACGGTCAGTCCATCGCCGGCAAGGGAGGCTTCGTATTCGTGAATGTTTTCGTAGCGAGGCATGTCAACGCTTTCTTGTAATTTCTGTGGGATCGAAGCGGGTTATGCGAGCTCGGCCGGCGAAGCGATGTAGCCCGTCACCTCAAGGTCAAAACCCGTCATGCTCGGCATGCGCCGTGGACTGGCCAGCAGCTTCATCTTGCGTACGCCAAGATCGCGCAGGATCTGTGCGCCGATGCCATAGAGGCGCGGATCCCATTTGGTTGCAGAGGCTTGGGTCGCCGATTGATCGCTAAGCCGCTCGAGAATGTCGGTACACGTTTCCGGGCGGCGTAAAAGAACAATGACGCCGGATTCGGCTTGTGCCAGCGCCTTCTGCGCCTGGTCGAGAGAGAAGGTGTGGCGACCGCTTGACGGGTCAAGGAAGTCGAGGACCGAGAGTGGTTCGTGCACGCGCACCAGCGCTTCCCTGTCCGGGTGAATCTCGCCCTTGGCCAGCGCCAGATGAACCTCGTTCGAGGTGCGGTCGGTGTAGGCGTGCAGAATGAATTCGCCATGCACGGACTTGACTGCTTTGGAGAAGGTGCGCTCGATCAGCGTTTCGTTGCGGCTACGGA
>JANNNT010000329.1:0-2157 GCA_031398685.1 Rhodocyclaceae bacterium
CAACTTCAGCGTAGAAAACGAGAAGGCCATTTCTGTGGCTCCGAAGGTTGATTTTGGCGTTGAGAAGAAATAGGACGCTGATCGCCATGTTGCGCGCGTTTATTGCGGTTTGCTTCCTGTGTCTGGTCAGCCTGGCGAGTGCGCAGGAGTTACAACCTATTCACCCGCTGGTTGCGCGCGTCACTGACCAGACCGCGACCCTGGCGCCTGATCAGCGCAGCCAGCTGGAGGCCAAGCTGGCCGATTTCGAGCGCCAGAAGGGTTCTCAGATCGCGGTATTGATCGTGCCAACCGTCAATCCCGAGACGATTACCCAATATGCGCTGCGTGTCGTCGAGTCGTGGAAACTCGGACGCAAGGGCGTCGACGATGGGGTTTTACTGCTCGTTGCCAAAGAGGACAGAACGCTGCGCATCGAAGTGGGTTACGCCCTGGAAGGAGCGCTCAACGATGCCACCGCCAAGCGCATCATCAGCGAGACAATCACTCCGCATTTCAAACAGGGGGATTTCTTCGGGGGGATCAATGCCGGGCTGGATGTGATGATCAAAGTGGTCGGTGGCGAACCACTGCCGGAGCCGACGAGTAAGGCGGCGGATGATAGCTTCGATATCGAATCGATGCTTCCCATCGGGTTCATCCTGATTTTCGTCGTCGGCGGCATTCTACGCGCCATCTTTGGTCGCTTTCTGGCCGCCGGAATCATTGGCGGCGCAGCGGGCGTTCTCGCGTCGCTGCTTTTTTCCTCGGTGTTTTTCGCCATCGTGGCCGGTGTTGTGGCCTTCATCATTTCACTCTTTGCCGGCTTCAGCGGGGGCGCTGGCGGTAGAGGTGGCGGTGGCTGGTCTTCCGGGGGGTCATCCGCGTCGTGGGGTGGCAGTTCGGGGGGCGGTGGTTTTTCGGGCGGTGGTGGGAGTTTTGGAGGCGGTGGTGCCTCAGGAGGTTGGTGATGCAGCCAGGCAGACTATTGCGTCATATGGTATTGCCCGACTGGTGGGTGTTGCGCGCCTTTCCAGAATCGGCGCTGCGCACGATTGAACGGGCCATCACCGCTTCTGAACGGTCGCATCAAGGCGAATTACGCTTCGTTGTCGAAGCCAGCCTGCCGATGTATGGACTTTTGCACGATCAGTCACCCAGAGCACGGGCGCTCGAATTGTTTTCGCAATTGGGTGTCTGGGACACCGAGCGCAATAGCGGCGTGCTGATCTACGTCCAGTTGATTGACCGCCGCGTCGAAATTGTTGCTGATCGCGGGATCGACGCTCGAGTTGGCGAAGCGTTCTGGAGCGCAGTCTGTCGCCGCCTGGAAGCGGCATTTCGGGAGGGTCAGTTTGAAAGCGGGACGCTCCAGGCGCTGAACGAGATTACGGTCGCACTTGCCACGCATTTCCCGGCCTCTGGCGACAATCACGACGAGCTACCTGATGCCCCCTTGTTCGTTGATTGAGCGGCTGTTCAATGAGCGCTGCTGTCGTCGAGGTGAATCACGTCGTCGTGTTCGCGCTGATTGGCTTCATGGCGGCGTTTGACGAGTAGCATGCTGGCGCTGACAAAGATGCCGAACAGGGTGATGACCCAGTAGATCGAGAGATCAATCTTGACCATGAGGTAATAGAAGCCAGTCATCATGAGAATCGACAGGTTCTCGTTGAAGTTCTGGACAGCGATCGAATGGCCAGCCCCCATAAGAATGTGACCACGGTGCTGGAGCAGGGCGTTCATCGGCACGACAAAGTAGCCGGAGAGCGCTCCGATGATGATCAGCAGCGGAACAGCCAGCCACACATAATGGACGAAGTTCATCACCAGTACGATGATTCCCATCGCGATGCCGAGTGGGATGACACGAATTGCTTTGCGTAGCGTGATGGCTCTGGCCGCGCCGACCGCGCCCAGAGCAACGCCAACCGCGACGACTCCCTGAAGCATGCTGGATTTGGAAAGATCAAGTTGCAACGCGACTTCGGCCCATTTGATCACGATGAACTGCAAGGTGGCACCGGCTCCCCAGAAAAGGGTGGTTACCGCCAGGGAAATTTGCCCGAGGCGATCACGCCAGAGCAGCGTCAAGCAGTGGTTGAATTCCCGAATCAGATACCACGGATTCTTGTGCAGCGGCTTGTGATCGACGCCGGTATCCGGGATGTAAAGATT
>JANNNT010000342.1:0-7620 GCA_031398685.1 Rhodocyclaceae bacterium
ACCCGGCACGACAACGATGGACGGCAGGGCGATTACACCGGTGAACAGCAGGACCCCGATCCAGACCTGTTTGCACAGCCTGCCCGCCGTAATGTGGGAAGAAGAAGCGAGAACCAGCGCCAGCAGAAACAAGGCGAAAAGTACGGTCAGCGAGTGTGTCAATACCCCGCTGATAATCAGCGCCAGGAAAGCGATGAGCTTGATACGCGGATCAAGCCCCTGCAAAAAACCGTGTCGGGTCCCCATGGCTTCCGCATCAATGGCGTGCTCCACGGTTTGCACAACGCTGCGCGCAATACGTTCCGCGATATGGCGACGACGCGGGGGGCGTCCGCCCTGCACAAACGATTGTTCGCTCATCGCATTGATGGGCTCATAACTTCGCCGACGCTTTCCTGAACGTGACCTTCAAAATCAACAGGAACAGCAGCAGGATCAGCCCGGTGCCGAACACGGCCGAGAGGATGTAGCCGATAGGGGCACTGTGCATGAAGCTCGGTGCATAGTCCGGAATCGGCGCGGTCCACAGGTTGGCCAGGCGTTCCAGTCCCTGCGGTACGGTGGCAGGCAGGGCAACGTCGCCGGAGGCATGTACGATTTCCTGACGCACCTGGGTGTCGGTGAAGTCCTCGACCCCCCATTCACCCCAGGCCGTGCCGGCGGCCAGCAAGCCGAGCGGCGACAGAATCATCAGCCCGGCCAGCGTGTACCAGAGCGCCCGTGTTGATTTCCAGGCGCTAACCGTGGTCAGTTTGGCAGAGACTTTCGGGAAGGCGTACGCCAGCAGATCAGGATTGGAACGCTGCAGATAAGCGACCAGACCGCCGGAGACCAGCAGTTCGGCAAAACCGGCAATGCTGATGTGGCCGATCATCATCGCTGGAACCGCAATCGCGAGCGGATACGGTGCGTACAACGGGGTTCCTGATGCATCGTGGAAGAGCATCGGCTGAACGCCAAATTCAATCGCCGTCAGCAAGGCCGCGACATTGATCGCGAGATACCCCGCAATGGCCGCCGCCACGACGCGACGGGATGAGTTCAGCGCAGACTTTCCGGCGATCAGCGTGTAAGTCCAATACGCCACCACGGAGCCAACCACCGCCACGTTCAGGCAGTTCGCGCCGAATGTCGTGATGCCGCCATCGCCGAAAAACACGGCCTGGATCAGCAGCGCGATGGAGATCGACACCATCGACGCCCACGGCCCGAGCACGATCGCCGTCACGGCCATTCCGACCGCATGGCCCGTTGTACCGCCCGGCAAGGGCAGGTTGAACATCATGATCACGAAACTGAACGCCGAGAACACCGCCAGCAAGGGAACCATGCGCGTGTGCAGCAGGCGTTTGACACGCTTGAACGCCACGTACCAGAACGGCAGGGTGATCGCGTAAGTGAGCGCGCAGGTCGCCGGACTCAGGTAACCATCAGGAATGTGCATGACAAACCTCCGACTCGCAGGGCTCAGTGTGTAAGAACAATAGCGAGATTGTATGAAATCGATCCGAAAGTCAATTTCAGAATCTGCCCCCGTGCCGCATGGATAGGGTGCTCGAAGCCGGTGTGTCGGGTATGCTCTCGATTTGCCATTGTGGAGCCCGGACCATGCAGAGACTGACCATTTCGCTTGACGATGATCTGGCGGAAGCTTTCGATGAGCTGATCCAACGCCGTGGCTACGCCAACCGCTCCGAGGCCATTCGCGACCTGCTGCGCCGTGAACTGGGAGAAAGCGATTTGACCAGCGGGATCGCCAAGCAGTGCGTGGCGGTTTTGAGTTATGTCTTTGATCACCACGAGCGCCAGCTTTCATCGCGCCTGACCAGTCTGCAGCATGATCACCATGATCTGGCCATCGCCACCATGCACGCGCACATCAGCCATGAGGACTGCGTGGAAACGGTAATTCTTCGAGGTGCAACCCGTGAGGTCAAAGACTTCGCTCAGTCGGTGATTGCCGAAACCGGCGTGCGCCATGGGCAGATGCAGTTGATTCCCGTTGAAACAAAGATCAACCAGACGAAGTGGCGTCGCAAAATCTGAACGCGGTAAATACGAAGATCCCGTTTTTTTACGCTTTCCGAAGCTCGGATATATACTCCTCCCATGCTGCGAAAGACTGTTCACCGTTTCTGGCGTTCATCGGCGCTGCCCTTTGTGGAAAGCCGCTGCGCCAACGATAGCGCTGCCTGTTACGCGCTCCATTCGCACCTTACGCTCTCGCTCGGCGCGGTGGATGACGGGCAGAGCGTGTTCAGCCGCGACGGTCAGCGTCAGCGGCTTGCGCGCGGTGACGTGGTGTTGATTCCGGCCGGCGAAGTGCATTCCTGCAATCCCGAGAACGATGGCCGGTGGAGCTACCAGATGCTGTATCTCGACGCGAACTGGGTGAGCCGCATCGTCGGCGAGATGGGCACCCTCGATGCCGTCGTGCTGACCGGTCTGCCGGCGGGTACCGCGCCCCAGCAAGTGCATGCGCGGCTGACGCGCCTTAACGATTGCCTTTTCGCTTCGGTGCCGGACGAAGACAAGGAAGCCGCGTTGCTGCTTTTTGTCGGCGATGTGTTCGGTTCGGGGCTGGCGCGGGCCGGTCACCGCAAGCCAGAGCCTGATTCAGTGCGTTTTCTTGGTGTGCAGGCGATGATCGAAGCGCGCTGCACCGAATCACTCACCCTCGACGAGATGGCGAGCGAGGCCGGGATGAGCCGCTATCACTTCGTTCGTGCGTTCAGTCGCGTGGTGGGCATGACGCCTCATGCCTGGCAACTCGACATGCGCATCCAGCGCGCGCGTAGCCTGCTGGACCAAGGCATGCCGCTCGCGGATGCCGCCCTGCAACTCGGCTTTGCCGATCAAAGCCACTTCCAGCGTGCGTTCAAGCAGCGTGTGGCGGCCACTCCCGGCGAATACCGGCGCAATTTCATTCAAGACTGACGTTTTGTGATCTGCGAAGCTCCACCCATTAAACAGGTGGAGACATGAAATGGCGGTATGGCAGCAATTCTTGATGATCGCGGGCGCACATTTCCTGGCCTTGCTCAGTCCGGGGCCGGATTTTTTCCTTATCGTGCGCAGCGCGGTGGTCAATGGCGCGCGTGTCGCAAGCGGGGTGTGCGTGGGCATTGCGCTTGCCAATGGCGTCTATATCGCAGTGGCGATCAGCGGCGTTGCCGTGTTGCAGGAGGTTGCCGGTTTGTTCGCGCTGTTCAAATGGTGCGGCTGCGCTTACTTGGCCTGGCTGGGCTGGCGCTTTCTCACTGCTCGCGGCGAGGCGCTGGTGCCCGATGGCGGTGCTAGCGTTGCCGCCTCCGGCAACTGGTGGCGGGAATGCCGCGTCGGCTTTCTCTCCGGGATACTGAACCCGAAAAATTCGCTGTTCTACGCCAGCCTGTTTTCGCTGGGGTTTGAGCGCGAGACGACGTTGGGTGTGCAAACTGCCTACGGCGTGTGGATGTTCTCAGCGGTGTTGATCTGGGATCTGTGCATCGTCCGCGCGGCCGGGCATCCGCCGGTCGTACGCCGATTCATGGCGCATGTCCGCAAAGTCGAGCGAGTTACCGGTGCGGTGTTGCTCAGCATTGCGGCGGGTATTGTCTGGTCGAGATGATTTCTCGCAGGCTTAGGCGGGAAGCGGCGCCGGGGTCATCGGCGCGAGGCCGGTTTTCAGATAGATTTCGCAACGCTCGATGTATTCGCGCGTACTTTTGGGCATCGGCGTTCGCGCGCGGGCGATATAGAAAATCAGGTCGCGGCCATTGCGGATCAGTTGCAGGCCGTCCGATATATCGTGCGGTGGCCCCACGTTGTCGGCCGGCAGCGCATGGGCTTGCGGGGCAAAATTGGCGAGCCGCTCAGCCGCGGTCACCAGTTGTGGCCAGACATCAAAAATCTCCGGATCGGTGCGCAGGGTTTCCGTTTTGATCTTGGCAGCACTGACAAAGTCACGAATTGATGCTTCGATGCTTGAAAAAGCGGGGATTTGGTTGAAATTGGCGATCATCGACTCGCCGATACGGTCGATATCGCGCATGCTCTGACCGATCTTGATATAGCGGCTTTCGTAGAAGTCCTCGACCGGGATCGAGAAGGCGCGGAAAGGCTCACCCCAGAGTTCGTCAATGCCTTCCTCGCCGCTGCGGTGGAGCACGAAATGCCCGAGTTCCATGGCGTCGAGCAGGCATTGGCCGCATTCGCGCATCAGCGCATCGCTGCTGTTGATTTCCACGCCGTCCAGCTGCAATTCGACCAGATTCCTGAATATGTCGGTGGCCCGGTTGAACATCGTACCGGCCAGCATGGCCGCCTTGACCCGGCGCAGGGCAGGGTCGGTTTCGGCCTGATAACTCCGGCGCGCTTCGGCCAGACGGGTGCCCGGGATATTCAGACCGTGTTCGGTATGGTTGAACAAGCGCCGGGTCAACGCTTCGATCAGGCGCTTCTTGGCTTCCAGAGAATCGGTGGGAACCGGGTAGGTCTTGATCCAGTAGCCGTCGTAATACACCCGCTCCTGGCCGGCGAACAAGCGCCGCGTGCCTTCCGGAGGGGGGCCATTGTCCTGCGTCTTTTTTTTCAGTGGGCGTACGTTGTTCATCGGGAGTCGCCGTTAAATGATGCTACAAATATAGCAAAAAACATGCGGAAACTCATCGTACTCTTAACAGGCTGATATTGATGGGGAATGCCGGAAATGGCTAGTCTTCCAACGGGTTCATGTGCCTTGTTTTGGTGCGTATTTTCACGTGAGCATGCACTTTTTTTGGGCGCCCCAGCGATTCCCTCGTCTTCAACGACAGGAGCAGGGTGGAATGGGGTTCGGTTGCTGTAACTTCAGGCGATTCCCATTAACCCAACAACAAGCTGACTGCCAATCCCAGCATCACCAGTGCGACAAACGTATCCAGCACCCGCCACGCCACTTTCTTGCTGAACACGGGGGCAAGAAACCCGGCTCCGTAAGCCAGGGTCGTGAACCATACCAGGCTGGCCGCGGCGGCGCCGGCACCAAAAATCCATCGCCCGGAATCGCCTTGCTGGTTGGCCAGGGCACCCAGAAGTACCACCGTGTCCAGGTAAACATGCGGATTCAGAAAAGTGAAGCCGAGGCAGACTGCAATGGCGGTAACGAGGGGCATCGCGTCGTCTTCAACACCGCTCAGTTGCTCGCCATGCCATGCCCGCTGGGCGGCAAAAGCAGCATAAGCGAGCAGGAACGCTGCACCGCCATAGCGCGCGACCGCCAGCAGTGTGCTGCTGGCTTGTATCAGCGCGCCCAGACCGGCGATGCCTATGGCAATCAGCGCCACGTCCGAGACAATGCAGATGAGAGCGATGGGCAGGCGATGTTCGCGCCGGATGCCCTGTCGCAATACAAACGAGTTCTGGGCGCCGATAGCAACGATAAGGACCAGACCGGACAAGAAGCCGGCAACAAACTGAGGGTTCATGAAGCGCTCGATCCATGTGAAAAGTGTCAGGCTAGCGGAGATGTGCAAAAAAGAAAAACTAAACATTCTTAATTGTCGTTAGAATTTCTAAATCATGAATATCGACAACGCCCAATTAGCCGCTTTTGCCATGGTTCTGCGCGAAGGCAGTTTTGAAGCCGCGGCGCGACGGCTCAACGTGACCCCCTCGGCGATCAGCCAGCGCATCAAACAACTCGAAGAGCGTCTCGGGCAGGTGTTGCTCCAGCGCACGATGCCCTGTCAGGCGACCACGGCCGGCAAGACGCTGGCCCGGTTCACCGAGCAACTGGCTCTGCTCGAGGCTGAAATGCTGAGTGAAGTGGGCGCGGAGAGCGCGCCTGGATCTGCGCCGCTACGGATTCCGATCGCTGTCAATGCCGATTCGCTGGACAGCTGGTTTCTTGCCGTGTTTGACCTCATGTTGCCCGAGGCGGCAATCTGCTTTGATATCCGGGTGGAGGATCAGGACTTTTCGGCGGCGCTTTTGAGAGAAGGAACGGTCATGGCCGCCGTGAGTGCCAGCCCGGAACCGGTTCAGGGGTGCAAGGTGGAAGCACTGGGCGTCATGCGCTACCTTGCAGTCGCCTCTCCGGAACACGCGAAGCGATATTTTTCAGCGGGTGTTGATGCAAGCAGTCTGCGTTGCGCCCCGGTGCTGACGTTCAATCGCAAGGATGCCTTGCAACAACGCTTCATCGCGCTTATTGCGGCTGAGGACGTCCACCCGCCGACACACTACATTCCCTCGACTCACGGTTTTGTTGAAGTGGCCAGGCGAGGGCTTGGCTGGGGAATGGTGCCGGAGCATTTCGTAAAGGACGCCCTGGAAGCCGGCGAACTGGTTGAAATTGCTCCCGGGCGCTCGCTTGACGTCCCGCTTTACTGGCATCGTTGGCGGCTCAATTCTCCGGCGCTCAACGCCTTGAGTGCGGCAGTGCACCGAGCGGCAACGGATTCTCTTCGCGCCTAAGATCGAACGGAAGATAGACCTTGGATGGCAATGCCATCCGTCGCTATGCACATGAGATAGGTCAGTACTGCCACTGTTCGCTGGCTTGAACGGCTGGCGCCGACGAATTGCACAGTTTCTTGAAGGTATGTCTTGATTCGGATTTCCCCAATGCCTCGACCATGGTGGGTACCGAGGAGAACCATTGGTCGGCTCCGCCACCAATGGCCACCTGACCGTACAGTTTCTCCGAATCTCCGCCGCAGGCGAACACTTTGGACGACCGCCGATGGCAGGCTGAAACGACTGCTTCGTACACCGCTTCCTGCTTTTTTGTCATCGTTGTTGAGGGGATGGCAAGCGCGACCAGAGGTCGATGCGACAATGAAACCTCGCTGTCGAGGGCTTCAAGCGCCTTCACTAAAGAGCGTCCAACAATCCTGAAAATCGCGACTGATTTGTCCGACTTGTTGACTGCGTCACCCTCATTCAAATCTCCAATCTCGTGGAAGCGCAGTTTAATTCGAGCGATTAACTCCATCATCATCTCCTTTTTCGGTGCCATGAAAGCTATTCATGCCTGATACGTTCACCGTCAATCGACGGTTGGCAACCAACATTTCTACTTATTGACGTCGTCGTTTTTAGAGGCGTGAGGAACAAGCCAGTCAGGCACGTCGTCGGCCGGGATGTTGTCGAGAATGTATTGGCGCATTAGCCGACGCACGACTTGGGACGAGTTCAGATCCCGTCGCGCACAGATATCTTCGAACAGTTTCTTTTTTCTAGGATCAATCAGGATGGTGAGTCTGGCTGTGCGGATTTCCATGATGATATCTGCCCTTTTCCCTGTCTATGTTAATCATATTGTAATGGAAGCCATTTCAGATTTGTATACACCTCGTGTTCGAGTCTAAACCAATGCGTGTTAAACGTAAAATCCACCAGCACTTGGCGGCCTTTGCCGACTCTGTTCGGAACGGTTGTGGGAAAGAAAACATCGATGATTGCAATTATTGAATCGGCCCGCGCCGGTATTCTCAGCAAGAAAAACTTTGCCAGAAACCTAGTCGCGGGTGTCATTGTCGGAATTATTGCGTTGCCGCTGGCCATGGCGTTTGCCATAGCGTCCGGCGCAAAACCGGAGCAGGGCATCTATACGGCCATCATTGCCGGGCTCCTGACTTCGCTGTTTGGCGGTAG
>JANNNT010000353.1:0-6583 GCA_031398685.1 Rhodocyclaceae bacterium
AAGCCGGCAATCTCGGGCGTCGCCAGAACGATCACATCGGGATTAAGCGAGAGTTCGGCAAGCTGAAGAATTCCGTCGCGGTTGATATCCTCGATCGATACCAGTCCGACTTTTCCCCATGCAGCTATCCAGTTGGGTAACTGATCGATCGCAGAGCCCACCAGATTCGAGTAAATCTCGTACTTGGTAAAAACGGCATAGGCCGGAGCCGTCAGATAGAGCGCCAGAATGAACAGTAGCGACCAAAAAACGGAGTTGCGCGCCTCTCGCACACTCGGTGTCGTGTAATAACGCATCAGGACATGCGGCAAGGCGGCCGTTCCAACCATCAGACAAAACACCAGGGTGATGAAATTGAGTCGCGCCGTATTTCTCGCGGCTTCGTCCTTGCCGGGGAAAGGCTCGACATGATGGATCAGTTCATCGCCGCGCTGGGTGGCCTGACGCATCAACGAATCCCAATGTTCACGCGCGGCCTCGGGCGTCTTGGGCAATTCACGGCGCTGTCGCTCAAGCGCAAACACATCGCGCATTTGCACGTTGGTGTTTTTCAGCTTTTCGATTTGTGCAGAGAGCAGTCGCCGCTCATTGGCGAGTGACTCAGGCAGTCCGGCGATACGAGTTGAAAACGCATCGGCACGCTCAAGATAAAGACGCCGCACGTCGATCTCGGCGGGATCGCTTGAAATCTTGTTCTCAAGCACCCCGATTTTCTGCAACACCTGACCGTACATGATTTGCGGCACCGGAACACCCGTGACGTTGTACGAAAGCATGGCTACCGGGGCAATATAGGCAACAATCAACACCAGATACTGGGCCACCTGAGTCCAAGTCACCGCGCGCATGCCGCCGAGAAAAGAACAGACCAGAATTCCGGCCAGGCCGACAAAAACACCGATTTCGAACTGCAAACCAACAAAGCGACTGGTAATGACACCAACGCCGTAAATCTGGGCCACCACATAGACGAAAGAGGCCAGCACGGTCGCAAAGACACCGACCAGACGCGCGGCGTTACCGCCATAACGTGCGCCAAGAAAATCTGGAATGGTGTATTGACCAAACCGCCGCAGATAGGGCGCAAGCAACAGCGCAACAAGCACGTAACCGCCCGTCCAGCCCATCACATAAGCCAGCCCCTGATAGCCCGTGAGATAAAGCGTGCCTGCCAGGCCGATGAAGGAAGCAGCGCTCATCCAGTCGGCACCGGTCGCCATACCATTGAACACCGCCGGAATTCGTCGACCGGCGACGTAGTATTCGGAAACGTTGGATGTCCGCGCCATCACCCCAATGGTGGCGTACAGGATGATGGTCAGAAAAAGGAAAGCGTATCCGATCCAGCGCGGCGGCATACCGTACCGCTCAAGAATGCCCAAGGCCAGAACGAACGCCAAAAAACTGACCGTGTAGAGGGCGTAGTAACGACGCATTTGAGCAGAGGAATCAATCATCTGGAGAGCTTTGCTGCTTTCACTTAGCGACTCTGATGCATCCAGCGCCGTGTCTTCTCGATTTTAATAAAGCTGGCCGGTGAATCAGCGCCCTTTTGTGTTCCACGTGCAATCGCTATTTGCAAAAGCTTGGCCGTTGCGTAGGCATCTGAAACCGCGTTGTGTCGCAAAATATTCTCGACTTCAAAAAACCGGAGCCAATCGTCAAGAGGCACTCGGGTATCCGTCCGGTAGTAGAAGAATTCGGGGAGTATCCACGCCAGATCGATCCAAATCTGCCCGAGTTCGATTCCTAGATAGTTGCCCATCGCCTTGTCGATCATCGACTGATCAAAAAAGGCGTGATAAGCCACCAGAGGCGATTTGCCAATATACCTGAGAAAAGCAAGCAGTGCTTCGGCCGGATCCACGCCTTCACTCTGCGCCGAGCCCCCAATCCCGTGAATGAGAATATTCGCGTGCGTACTCACCTGATCTTGCCGCAGCACGACCTGAAAGGCATCGTTGAAATCCATCTGACGGTCGATCAATGCCACCGCTCCAATCGAAATCAGGCGATCCGTCTTCATGTTAAGTCCACTGGTCTCGACGTCGACCACTACATAGCGAACCCGATTGTGCTGACAGCGGAGATCTGCTGCAGGCAACTGCTGCCATGCCTCAAGTATCTGACGCTGCTCCGCCGAGAGGACAACCTGCGTTCGCACTTTGGCTGCACCAAAAATTCTTGAAAACCAGGACATGATCAAAGCTGATAATCAAGCTTGAGCCGCTGCTGAAGCTTGCGCGCCTGCCGGAACGCCTCTTTCAGGATGCGGCGCTCAACCTCGTTGAGATCGTCCGGCCGAATCAGGTTATCCCCCTCCCGCCCCTGTGTCTGCTCCGAGTGTTGATGGCGCAAACGTAAAAGCTGGATGAAGTTGAACGCATCAATTGCCGCTGCCGCGTCCTCATGCGAAATATTCATCGTCGCTGCTGTTAGCTTGATGCGCTGCACCGTGCTGGTGGCCGAAACTTCATTCGCCATGGCAAATATCCGTGCCGCGTCGATGAACAGCCGTGCGCCGGTTTTTTTAAGGTCAATGGTTCCCGGATGTTCAGGAACGGCATCCGTCACGAAATCGCGAATCTTGCCGAGTGGGGGCAGGATGCCGACTGCATTTTCAGCCAGCATGCGGAGAAACAGCGGATTGTTTCGCGTTCGCCGCAGCAGCGATAGTCGCATGCGGTGGGCCAGATTGAACTGGCCGAACAGCGGCCTGAAGTCAAAAAAGATGGTCGCATTGAGCAGTGCTTGAGGTTCCGGCGTATGAACCCAGTTTACGAACTTCTCCTCCCACTCCTCCAGGGTCAGACAAAGGCTTGGGTTGCTCGCCATGATGTTGCCAACGCAGAGCGGGAAACCGCATTTGTCGAGGTCCGCGTTGACGTCGCGCGCGAACTCAAGCAGGCGTAACTGGGTTTGTTCGCGATCCATGATATCGGTGCAAATATAGACCATCCCGTTATCCTGATCGGTGCTGAAGGTTTGCTCGTCGCGCCCTTCGGAACCGAACGACAGCCATGCCCATTCGATGCCGAACAGGTCGTGTCTGTCGAGGTTGAGCTGAATGATCCGACGCGTCAGCGTGTCGTTCAACGCTGAAATGAACCGGGTGATCTGCTCGGCACCTACACCCTGCGCGAGCATATTGAGCGAGAGCTGGCGAACATCGTGGCTGGCCTGCAACAGCATGTCGATGGTGGTCGCCGTATCGATGGCCTGGCGAATCTGACGCAAACCCACGCGTTGCAGGGCAAAGAGATCGCGTTCCGAAACGACGCCCTTAAGGCGTCCGCCTTCGTCAACCGCCAGTACATGACGCACCCCGTGCGTGGCCATGGCCAATGCCGCATCGTAGGCATTGGCCGCCAGCGGCAGCGTATGCGGGTCCAGCGACATCACATCCCCGATCGGAGTATCGAGCGAGACTTCCGGCAGAACGATTCGTTTAAGCACGTCGGATTGCGTAAAAATACCAATGGGTTGCTGTTCAGCATCAACAATAATCATCGAGCCAATACTGCGCGCAGCCATCAACCCGACGACCTGACGGACGACTGTATCCGGCGTAACCGAAAAAGGTTCCTTCTTGATGATTGAAGACAGAGGCGAATTCATCGTCTGCTGCTCGGCAACGCGTTGGGAGAACTGCATTTGTAACTGCTGACGCGACTGAATGAGCAGACTGGCGATGTACTGTGTGCAAAAAATATTGAAGACTGTGCTCTTCTGCATCAGCACGAAAAAGTCCTCGGCCTGCAGTTCGTAGCAGAAAACATCCCCTAGTGCGGTATACCTATTGGTCGATGGTCGCTGTGCCGTCACCGACCCGATCGGGAAGCCCTCGCCCGGAGCCAGCGTCAGTAACGACTGCTCCATCACACTAATTTCACCCGCTTGCCGGGCGATAACCTTGCCACGTTGCAAGATTCGGAAAATTTGCACCACCCCGCCCTCCGGCGAAATGATCACGGAATCCTTGGGGTAATAGGCTAGCTTGACGTGCTCACCCAGAAACTGCAGTGCTTCTTGCTCCATGCGATCAAACGGCGGGTAGGATCGCAGAAACTCGATGGTTGCCGAGACCAGCATCTCCGTCGCACTATTGTCCATCCCTGCTCCTTGTTCGGCACACCCATCCAGCGTGTTTGCTCCGATCAGCGCCGTTTGTTCTTCAGGGCAAATGGTCAGGCCGACACACAAAGTGTGCCGGCCTGAAGAGCGGTCTGTGATTGCCGCCTGGTACTGCTTAGTGCATCGACTGCGATCTGCCAGTCAGGCGATGCATGCCTCCTCAACCCACTGAAAAATCATTTGCTTGTCAACTATTGCCTCTCAACTGTTCGAGAATCGCCGGATTCTCCAGAGTAGATACATCCTGCGCAACCGTCTCACCCTTGGCCAACGAGCGTAGCAGGCGACGCATGATTTTACCGGAACGCGTCTTCGGCAGGTTCTCGCCAAAGCGAATATCTTTCGGTTTGGCAATCGGACCAATTTCCTTGGCGACGTGATTCTGCAATTCCTTGATCATCTTCTGCGCGGCTTCACCCACCGGACGAGCGCCCTTGAGGACGACAAAAGCGCAGATGGCCTCACCGGTCAGATCGTCCGGACGACCCACCACCGCCGCTTCGGCCACCATCGGATGCGAAACCAGCGCAGACTCGATTTCCATCGTACCCATGCGGTGGCCAGAGACATTCAGCACATCGTCGATACGGCCGGTGATCGTGAAATAACCCGTATTCACATCGCGCACCGATCCGTCGCCGGCAAGATAAAGCTTGCCGTTGAAATCATCCGGGTAATAGGATCGCTTGAAACGATCCGGGTCATTCCATATATTGCGGATCATCGACGGCCATGGCTTCGTAACAACGAGGAGACCGCCTTTTCCCCAATCGAGCTCCGTACCCGTTTCATCTACAATCGTCGCCTGAATGCCGGGGAAAGGCAGCGTACACGAACCCGGCACCATTGGCGTCACACCCGGCAACGGCGTGATCATGTGACCGCCGGTTTCGGTCTGCCAGAAGGTATCCACAATTGGGCAACGACTACCGCCAACACTCTCGTAGTACCACATCCAAGCCGACGGATTGATCGGCTCACCCACCGTTCCCAACAGGCGCAGTGATGACAGGTCATAATTGGTTGGAGCGGTGGACGGATTGGTATCGGAGGCTTTGATCAGCGAGCGGATCGCGGTCGGTGCGGTGTAGAAGATGGTGATCTTGTGATCCTGGATCATCTTCCAGAAACGCCCGGCGTCGGGATAAACCGGCACACCCTCGAAGACCATCTGGGTGCCGCCGCAGGCCAGCGGGCCATAGGTGATGTAGGTGTGGCCGGTGACCCAGCCGATATCGGCGGTACACCAGAAAATATCGTCGGGTTTCAGGTCAAAGGTCCATTTCATGGTCAGCACGGCGTGCAGCAGATAACCGCCGGTCGAATGCTGAACACCTTTCGGCTTGCCGGTTGAGCCTGAGGTGTAGAGTAGGAACAGCGGATGCTCAGCCTCGACCCACTCCGGTTCGCACACATCAGACTGGCCGGCAATCACGTCGTCCCACCAGAGATCACGACCGGCAACCATAGGACACGTTCCGCCCGTGCGTTTGAAGACGATCACAGTCTTGACCGATTCACAACCGCCAAGTGCGATGCCCTCGTCAACCGCCGGTTTGAGCGGAAGCTTCTTGCCGCCGCGACACTGTTCATCGGTGGTAATCACGGCAACGGCACCCGCATCGTTGATCCGGTCGCGCACCGATTGCGCCGAGAAACCGCCGAACACCACCGAGTGAATGGCACCGATTCGGGCACAGGCCTGCATGGCCACGACGCCCTCAATACCCATCGCCATATAGATGATGACGCGATCGCCTTTCTTGATGCCCTGCGCGCGCAGTCCGTTGGCCAGATGGTTAACCTTGGTCAGCAGCTCTCCGTAGGTCACTGTTCTGATTTCGCCGTCATCGGTTTCAGAAATGATCGCGAGTTTGTTGCCCAGACCGGCCTCGACGTTACGGTCCAGGCAGTTGTAGGAGACATTCAGCTTGCCGTCAGCAAACCACTTGAAGAAAGGCGCATCGGATTCATCAAGAATCTGTGTGAAAGGCTGCTTCCAGCTCACATGCTCGCGCGCCAGACGCGCCCAATAGCCGGTGTAATCGTTTGCCGCTTCGGCACACAGTGCGTTGTAAGCCTCCATGCCGGAAATCGTTGCCTGCTTGACGAACTCGGCCGGCGGCTGAAAAAGCGTGACAGACTCATTCTTGGACATTGTGCATCTCCTGTGCTGTGATCAAAAGAGGCCGGTCAGATCAATGCAGCTGCACACCTGAACCAACCTCGCTCACCATCAATAACCCGGCGTGATGGCGGGTGGAAAAGCTCCAAAGCAGTCACGCGAATTGGTACGTATTTGAAGCGCCTAATCTTACACATCACTTACACATAACACCTCACGAATGAACAGAAACAGTCTATGATCTCCGATCGAGACTGTGTCTCACACAATCCTGCCAATAACCCAGAAATCAGGGCATAACGATGAAGAACAGCAACTGGACCT
>JANNNT010000415.1:0-7489 GCA_031398685.1 Rhodocyclaceae bacterium
CCTGGATGAGCAAGACATCGTATCCCACTATGTTGCCGTGTTCTCAGACCTGACCCAGCGCAAGGCGGCGGAAGAGAAGATTGACCATCTCGCCTTTTACGACCAGCTGACGGGTCTGCCCAACCGGCGGCTGCTTATCGATCGGTTAAAACAAGCGCTGGCTACCCGATCCCGTCATCAACGCGAAGGCGCGTTACTCTTTGTTGACCTCAACAATTTCAAGACGGTTAACGACACCCTCGGCCGCGACCAGGGAGACTTGCTGCTGCAACAGGTTGCCCAAAGCCTGACCCGCTGTGTGCGCGAAGGCGACACGGTGGCTCGCCTTGGCGGTGACGAATTCATGGTGATGCTGAACGATCTGAGTGAGAACGCCAAGGACGCCGCTGCCCAGGCCGAAACAGTGGGCGAAAAAATCCTGGCCACACTCACTCAGACCTATCCGCTTGCAGACGGCGCGCGACACTGTAGCGCCAGCATCGGGGTTGCACTGTTCGCCAACCGTCATGAAATCGTCGAGGAACTGCTGCAACGTGCTGATCTGGCGAGGTACCAGGCCAAGGCGGCAGGGCGCAACACCCTGCGCTTTTTTGATCCCGATATCCAGGCCGCAGTCGCCGCTCGCGCCGCTATGGAGATTGATCTGCGCAAAGCGATCGAGGGCAAACAGTTCCTGCTGTACTACCAGGCGCAAGTTGATTCTTCTGACCGGGTGATCGGGGCCGAAGCGCTGCTGCGCTGGCAGCATCCTGAGCGCGGCCTGGTTTATCCCGGCGAGTTCATTTCCCTGAGCGAAGAAACCGGGCTGATTCTTCCCATAGGTCATTGGGTGTTGGAGGACGCCTGCGATCGAATAGCCGCCTGGTCCAACCGAGCAGGGATGGCCGATCTCACGATTTCAGTCAATGTCAGCGCTCACCAGTTACACCACAAGGACTTTGTAGATCAAGTGCTGGAGGTGCTTGAGCATACCGGAGCCAACCCGCAGCGACTCAAGCTGGAACTGACGGAGAGTTTGCTGGTGGATGATGTAGAAGGCGTCATCGCCAAAATGATGGCATTGAAAGCGAAGGGCATTGGTTTCTCGCTGGATGACTTTGGTACCGGCTACTCGTCACTCTCCTATCTGAAACGTCTGCCACTCGATCAGTTGAAGATCGACCAGAGCTTCATCAGAGACATCCTCGTTGACCCCGATGATGCGGCCATAGCAAAAATGATTGTCGTTCTCGCCGAGAGTTTGGGGCTGGTGGTTATCGCCGAGGGGGTGGAAACCAAGGCCCAAAGGGATCTGCTCGCTCTGCAGGGCTGCCCTACCTGCCAGGGCTATCTTTTTAGCCGACCGCTGCCGGTCGAGGCCTTTGAGGAATTTGTGTTGCGGGATTGATGTTTGTGCCGCGCTATGGATTCTTCAGTTGCAGGGGAGACCGGACAAAACACGCGTCACGGTGTAGATTTGAATCGTGCGAACTGGTGTTGGTCTGTAAGTCGGGCGCGGTAAAAAAGCGGCATCCAGATTTCCCCACGCGTTATTGGACTGGCTAAATTATGTCTTTTGATAATTTTTTTTCAAAACTCCCCTTGCTCGACTGGATCGGGCTCGCATGGTTTGTTGTCTGCTGGCTTGGTTATGAGCAGGTGGTCGAACGGGGATGGAGTGGACGCAAAACGCTGCTGGAAGAAACCAATAAACTTCGCCTTGGCTGGGGGCGTGTGATGCTCACACGAGAGCCACGCATCGTGGATGCGGCGCTGATCGCCAACTTGCTGCCCAGTCTGTCTTTTTATGCAAATACCTCGATCTATATCATCGCCGCTCTATTTGCGGCGCTTGGAACACTCGATCAGTTGATTACAACGGCATCCGAGATGCCCTTTTCACGCGTGCTCTCGCGCGAGGCGACTGAGATCAAATTGTTAATTTTGCTGGGTGTCTTCGTTATTGCCTATTTCAAATTCACGTGGTCCTTACGTCAATTCAATCTGCTTTCAATCACGCTGGGGTCCGTCCCCCAAAAGGCAAGCAAGGATGAAATGGAAATACACGCGCAGAAGTTTGCGGCCGTAAACTCGTGTGCGGGGAATGATTTCAATCGCGGTCTGCGCGCCTACTATTTCGGCATGGCGGTTATGTCATGGATGGTATCGCCATGGCTTTTCATCCTCTCGACGATTGTTATTGTGATTGTCCTTGCTCGCCGCGAGTTTTTCTCGCCAGTTCTTAAAGCCCTGACCACCGATTATCGCCAAGAATGAGCGTCCTGCTGGCTTAGGGCATTCGGATCAGATTGAGCGTCGGTTTTGGCCCGCCGGGGAATTGCTGCAATCGGCTACCCGACTCGGCAATCCCGAAGCCGGGCTGGATGATGGGATTGGTGGCATCGATGACGATCGGCCGTCCCAGTTCAAAACGTCGGCGACGGCCGCCTGCAGTTGCTGCCATTGCACGGCCAGAGTGCCGGCTGTGCATTCACGACGCGCTGCACGGTGACAACGGCAAGCGGTCGCGTTTCCGAAGGGTTCAGCTACCTGCCCGGCAGACCGGCCGACTTCTGCAGCCAGTACAATACCGTCGCACAGAGGACATCCGGATCAACCGGCTTGCTGATGTGATCATTCATTCCGGCTGCCAGGCAGCGTTCACGATCTCCGTCGAAGGCGTCGGCGGTCATGGCCAGAATCGGGATAGCCGACAGGCCGGGCAGTTGGCGAATGGCCCGGGTGGCTTCCAGTCCGCTCAGGATCGGCATCTGCACATCCATCAGGATTAGCGCGTAGCTGCCGCCACGCGCACACTCAACGGCTTCCCATCCATTATTGACCACATCCGCCAACAGGCCGGCGTCCTCCAGCAGAAAGCGAGCCACCAGCTGGTTTGTCGGATCATCTTCAGCCACCAACACGCGAAAACCGGAAAAACACCGCGTCAGGACCTCACGCGGCCCTTCCGTCGCCGGGCCGATTTCGGATGGCCGGTCATCAACCGCACGCCGCAAACGCACGGTCGCCCAGAAGGTGCTGCCGACGCCGGCTTCGCTGTTCACCCCTACATCGCCGCCCATCAGCTTGGCCAGGCGTTTGGAGATGATCAGGCCGAGACCCGTGCCGCCGTGCTTGCGGGTCATTGAATCGTCCACCTGGGTGAAGGCCTGGAACAGCCGCGTCTGTTGCTCGGGACTCACACCGATGCCCTGATCGGTGACTTCGACACGCAGCAGAACGCCGTGCGTGTCTTCCTCATCAGCACGGGCACTCACGGTGATCAATCCGTGCTCGGAGAATTTGACGGCGTTGCCGACGAAATTAAGCAGGATTTGTTTCAGGCGCAAGGCGTCCCCACACAACAGATCGGGAAGCTCTGGTGCAATTTCTCGGTACAGGTGCAAGCCTTTGGCATGCGCCAGTTCGTCCTGCATGACGAGTGCGTCGTCAATCACCTGCGAGAGCGAAAAGTTGACTTCATTCAGCGTCAGGCGGTCGGCTTCGATCCTGGAAATATCGAGGATGTCATTAATGACGTCGAGTAGATGCTTTGCAGCCACCATGCTCTTGGTGAGGAATTCGATCTGTTGGGGATCGGTGGCACGGCGTAGCAACAGATTGGTCATGCCGATGATGCCATTCATCGGCGTGCGCAGCTCATGGCTCATGTTGGCCAGGAAGACGCTCTTGGCGCGGTTGGCGGCTTCAGCGGCATCCCTGGCCTGCGCCAGTTCAGTGGTACGCGAGAGTACGAGTTCTTCCAGGTGATGGCGGTGTTGTTCGAGTTCGGCCGCGGATTGTTTGCGTTCCGTGATGTTCCGTCCAAGGCCGACGATTCCAATCAACTTGCCTTCGGAATCATGCAGGTGGACCTTGGTTGTCTCTAGCCATCCAGGCTTTCCAGTGCTCAAATCCTGCACGAGTTGTTCGTATGCGATCATGGGCTTGCCGGACTGGATCAAGGCTTGTTCAACCGCGTAATACTGAGCCGCCTCCTTCTCCTGATAGAAATCGAAATCGGTTTTGCCGATCATCTCTTCCGGAGTGCTCATTCCCATGTAATAGGCTACCGCCTTGTTGGCCAATATGAATCGGCTTTGCGTATCCTTGGCGTATATCCGGTCAGGCACGATATCGATCAGTGCGCGGAACACAAGCGCCTGAATATCTTTCAACGAATCGGCCTGGCGACGAACTTCATCCGCTTGCATTTCAGCGGGAAGGTGCTCGTGCATGTCTGGGGGCGTAGTCATGACTTGTCTTCCGTAAGTCGCATCATATCCGGATATCGGTGTCGACCGAAATGGTGGGGGAGTTCTGCCATTTCTTTGCAGTGCAACGCGTAACCAGCCGACCGTCCAGTTGTTCACTCTGATCAAGTCAAGGGATTTCGTACTGCGAACGATATCGGGCGCTGCGCGTCGCGGAAGCGCCGGGGGTGCCCAAGTGAGCCGCATGGCGGTATCCTCCACGCATGATTCCAATTCGCTTACGACGCGCCGCGCGCTGGCTGTTGGCGGCCCTGCTGGTGTTACTCCTGTTCTGGCTGGCCCTGCCGCGACTGCTCGGCCTGGCGGCAGAGCGCTGGCTGGACATTCCGGGCCTGGAGGCGCTGCACGTCGATATCGAGAAAGTCGGCGCGGGCCACGCGCGCCTGCGCGAAGTGCGCGGCGTTTATAACAGCGCCGGTGGCCACCGTTTTCGGATTGCCCTGCACGATATTGCCGTCGACTATTCGCTGGTGCGTCGCCACATCGAGCGCCTGGATATTGCCAGCGGCGAACTGGAGATTTTCCCTGGGCAGACGCCGCCGCTCTCAGCGTGGCCGCAACTTGAGTGGCCACATCTGCCCTTGAGCGAAGCGCAAATCGGCGACCTGCGGGTGGCCGTGAACTGGCCCGAGCGTCCGCGACTGGAAACGCATGGCAACTTCCACCTGCGCCAAGCTGAGGGGCAGCTGCAGGCGGAATTCCGGCCGGATGCCGACCTGTTGCGGATGACTGCGAACCAAACGCAACTTCCCGGCGATGGACTTGAAATCCGTGTCGAGTGGTTGCCGGCCGCCGGCAAGGCGGCTGACGCGCGGCTGTACATTGGCCGCCAGCCCGCGCAACAACCGGCAAGGCTCGTCGTTCAGGTGCCGCTGTCGGTACTGGCGGAGCTGGGCCACACCCTGGGCGTTGCCCTGCCAGTGTCGGCACCGCGCGGCACGGCAACGCTAAAGGCAGAAGCGATTCTGGGTGAATCGGCCGGAACTATCCAGGCGCTCAGCGGCGAAGCCGAATTTGCGGATGCCGGCGTGCAGGCGACGGGTACGGCAAGTCCGTTGGAAATCGCGGTGGTCGGCAAACTGCGCTTCGCCTGGCAGTCGACAACTGCGCAAATCGAGCTGCAGCCGGGCTTGCGCTGGCAGCTGACGGTCGACGGGGAGCCATCGCTGCACGCCAGCGGTCGGCTTGACAAGGTGTTTGCAATTCGCCGGGGCGACGGTGGAGCGGTCAGTGAGGGCGAGTTTCCATTCGCGCTCCGTTCGCCCCAATGGGGGCAATGGGATGGCGCGGTGCAACGTGTAAAACTAAACGGGGGAACGGACTTAGCCGGCTGGAGCGCCGCCGATATGCAGTTGCGTGTCAAGGGACAGCTCAAGCAGTGGCAGCGGGATGCCATCCAGATCCGCGACCTGCAGGCGGCGGGCGATGTGGCGCTGCACTGGTCGCGGCCGACCGGAGTACGCAGCGAACTGGCCTTGAAGGTCGGCGTCGAACGTCTGTCGTGGTCGGGAGCTTCGCCGCTGACCGTGAACAAGTCTGCGTGGAAAGTAAGCGCCGAAGCGACAGCCAGGGCAGACGGCGATTTCTGGAAGAGCCTGGTGTTGAAGGGCGAAGCCGGCAGTCCGCAACTGAAGGTGGGGCAGGGCTCCAGGCAGATGCTGACGCTCGGACCGAGTCACCTGCAACTGCAGCGCTTCCGTCCGGCGCGAGCGGAGGGTGAATTGGTGCTTTCAGCCGACGCCGTTCGGTTCGGCGCCTGGCCGGCGCCGGACCTGCGCGCCCGCCTGCACCTCGACGAAAGCGCAATGCGCGTTGGCGGCACCTTGCTCTTGCAGGGAACGGAAGTGCTGCGCTTTGCCGGAGAACACGCGCTGGCAAAAGGCTGCGGTGACGCGACGCTGACGACGCGGCAAACCTTGCCGACATTGGGAAAACTGCTTCAGCCGCGGCCGACCGCCTTGGCCCCGCTTGATTTACAGGCGGGCACGGCGGAGGCAAGTTTTTCGCTGGACTGGTGCGCGGGGACGACCCCGCGCTTCGACGCCAAAGGAACGCTACAGGTGCGCGATGCCGCCCTGGGCTGGGACCGGGCGCGGGCCGAAGCGGTACAGACCACACTGCAGCTCGACGGTTTGCATCCGGTGCGGGGTCGCATCCAGCTTGCCGCGCACCGCGGGGAGTTGGCCACCGGTACGCCGCTGGCCGATCTGAAGGTCGACCTGGCCTTGGCGGCACAGGCGCTAACCGTGCATGCGCTACGCGTCAACCTGCTTGGAGGCAGTGTGAGCAGCGGGCCGCTCAGCGTGCCGTGGCCCCCATCGGAGCAAACCCTGCCGCTGGAAATTCGCCAGATCGATCTGGGCCAGCTGCTCGCTCTGCTCAAGGTTCAAGGCTTGTCGGGAAGCGGTCAACTGGACGGCGTTTTGCCGCTGAGCTATCGCGACGGCGGCGTGGAAATCCACGACGGCCAGTTGAACAGTCTTGGTGCCGGCACCCTCAAGTACGCGCCGGCGCTGCCGATTTCCGATAACCCTGGCTTGCAGGCCCTGCGCAACTTCCACTTCCGGCAGCTTGGCATGCACGTGTGGTATGGAAGCAACGGGGCCTACCGGACGCAGGCCAAACTGGAAGGCAACAACCCCGATTTCTACAGCGGCTATCCCATCCGTTTTGGGCTCAATATTAACGGTGAACTGCCGGGCCTGTTCCGCGCGGCGCTCTTTTCCGGCGACTTCAATCGACACATTTTGGAACAATTGCAGTCGGGCAAACTGGAATAAGTTTGTTAAGCTTGCTGCATTCACACTTGCGGAGCACTCCAATGTTCAGGCCTATACCTCTGCTTCCCCTCGCCGCGCTCGTGCTGCTGCTCGGCGCCTGTTCTCCAACGGTGCGCCTCCAGGCGCCGGACAAACCCATCGAAATCAACATGAACGTGAATATCAAGCACGAAATTCTGGTCAAGGTTGAAAAGGACGTTCAGCAGTTGTTCGACTCGAACAAGGGCCTGTTTTAAACGACACCACACGTGATCAAGGAAATGCCATGAAGACATTAATAAAAGTATGCTTGCTCAGCCTGGCGCTGATGATGCACGGCGCCTTTGCCGCCGATCTCAAGACCGCCAAGGATCAGGGCTGGGTCGGCGAGCAAAGCAACGGCTACCTCGGCCTGGTGAAGGGCGACGCCCCGGCTGAAGTGAAGGCACTGGTGATTGACGTGAATGGCCAGCGCAA
>JANNNT010000445.1:0-2749 GCA_031398685.1 Rhodocyclaceae bacterium
GATCCATGGCAACGGATCATTGACGCTCATCGGGCCACCCATCAGGCAAAGGCCGGAGAAGGCATCGGTTTGAGTAGGCACGGGCTCGCCTTGGTCAACGGCGATGAGTTGCCAGGGAATCGAGTGCTGGTCGAGGAAGGCCGCAAAATAACATGGTCCCTCTGTTTTGGTGTGACGAAAAATCGCGACAGGTTTCATGGCTCGTATGTGGACTGTGGACGGTGACGCCATGAATTCTACGCGCGCGCCTTTACGCCGCCTAGGTGCGCCGCGGTTTGCTTGGCGCCAGCAACCCTTGCGCCCGGCATTCGATCTGGTGGTAAAAGATCGCGCCTCCGCCGACGCTGGCCATCCACGCGACGAACATGCCGCCCAGCTGGATAGCCGGGTCGTGTGACGCAAAACGCTCGAACAGGGCGTTGACGACGAGGCTGATCGGGTAGTGCACGAGGAATACCGCGTACGAAATTTTCCCGAGCCAGGCGATGATTTTCGACTTCGGCCAACTTTCGATGACTCCGGTGTACCGCGCTATGCCCAGGGCGGCCGCCGTGAGCAGGGCGACCAGTATGCGTGAGCGGTAATCGATCAGCAGTGCGCCAATCACGAGCACCACGATCAGTGCCAACCAGGCCGGTGCCTGATTGCGCCGAACCGCCCAGTAGGTGAGTACCCCCAGCGCATAGGAGCCAAAAAAATAGATGGCCCAGTTGTCCCAATCAGCGTAACGATTGAAATGGAAGAGCGAGGCTAGCATCAGGACAACGACGAGTAGAGTTCCGATGGCCGGGGCGTGCTGGCCCGTGCGCCGCGCCAACCACAGTGTGGCGAGCAGCAGGGCGTAGAGCTGGAAGTCGATGGCGACGTACCAGACGCCAGCAGAAAGACCGTCAAAACCGAGAACGCTTTGCAGCAGGAAAACGTGTGCGATGAACTGCGGCAGCGTTGGTGTGTCGGGGATGGATTCGTTGCTGATCAGGCTGCGGGCAATGGCCGCGCTGGCGATGGCCAGCAGCAGCGCGCTGAAGTAGGGCGGAACGAGCTTGAGGTAGCGACGCCAGAGCAGGGTAAGCACCGGTTTTTCGACCAGCCGGCCATCACGGGCGAGCGCCTGGGTGGCGAGAAAGCCGCCGATGACGAGGAAGACCTGGACCGCGATTCTGGCGTAGTCGTAGAGCCACGAGATCAGATCCGGTGCGATGGTCTGGGCGTAATCCGACATCGGCCCGTAGAAGGCCAGATGATGCAGGACGATCAGTTGCGAGGCGAGCGCCTTGAGTGCATCGACGAAAACCAGACGGGAAGCGACGGACGAAACGACAGCATCACGACCACTCATAAACTGCGCTGGCTCAGACAGGCCACGTAGAGCATCGGCCAATGCTGCGCCCAGTTGGCCATCGGTTCGCGCGTAAAGCCGCTCTTGGTGTACTGCTGCCAGCGCCCGATGATGAAGCAGAGCAGGACATTGGCCAGCCCGCCGAAGTCGGCGTTGACATCCAGTTGTTCCTGCGTGGCGGCAACGCGCAGCGCCTGTTTGAGCGCGGCTTCGATCTTGTCGTGCACCTGGTTGATGCGCACCTGCAGACGTTCGTTCTCGTTGACCAGCGCGTCGCCGGTCAGCACCTTGGTCATGCCGCGATTGCGCTGGGCGAAGTTGAGCAGCATGGCCAGGATGTGTTCTACCTGCTGCAAACCCTGTGCTTCCTCGGCGGAAATCTGGTTGATGACGCCGAACAGGCTAGTTTCGATGAATTCGATCAGTCCTTCGAACATCTGCGCCTTGCTGGCGAAGTGGCGATAGAGCGCGGCTTCCGAACAGTCGAGCCTGGCGGCCAGCGCGGCGGTGGTGATTTTTTCCCCTTTTGGATCTTCCAGCATTGCCGCTAATGTCTGCAGGATTTGCAGTCTTTTTTCGCCCGGCTTCGCCATGGTCGTGCTCCCCTGATTTGATTGTTATTGAGAAAGGATTATAGGCGGCCGAGCCGCTTCGGCAAATCGAGAACCGAAGCCAGTTTCACGTCTGCAAATGGCGACTGGCGAGTGCGGGCACTCACCCACACGGTTTTCATTCCGAGTTTTTTAGCCGTCATCAGGTTGGGCAGGGTGTCTTCGACCATGATGCAGGAGCGCGGGTCCAGGCCCTGATCGTTCAGCAGGCGGAGAAACCCGCCAACGGCCGGTTTGGGCTGGAAGCGGAGTCGTTCGACCGAATAGACGGCGTCAAAGCAGCGACCGATACCGGTAATGGCCAACACGGCTTCGGCATAGTTCAGCGGCGCGTTGGAGAAGATGATCTTGCGCCCCGGCAGTCGGCGGAGCATGGACTGCAGCCCGCGTTCGGCAACTACGAGGCGCGCAAGATCGGGGATCTGGTGCGTGTGGTGCAGGAAATGGTCGGGGTCGGTGCCGTGATGGCGCATCAGGCCGAGCAGGGTGGCGCCGTAGCGCTTCCAGTACATCTGCCTCAGACTTGAGGCTTCGTCTTCGTCAATGTTCAGATGCTCGCAGATGTACGCCGTCATCGAGCGATTGATGTGCGGGAAGATGTGCGGGCTGGCGTTGTGCAGCGTGTTGTCGAGGTCGAACACGCGCTGCTGCTGGAGATCCTGACCAGCCACGGCATCGGCACGATGATCAAGAGCCATTAAGCGGTGTGCGGCCCGGAGCGAAGAGCAAGGAACAACGCCATTCAACCTGATCGCTCTTCCCTCCTCACTCCCGTCGTCTCACGGTTCGCGCAGCGCAC
>JANNNT010000449.1:0-5926 GCA_031398685.1 Rhodocyclaceae bacterium
GGTGGACGTCGAGGCGCGCGAGTTCGTGATGCCCGGTGACACCGAGGCGCGCAAGCTGCCCGAGGGCATCGACCTGAAGCTCTACACCGCGCAATCGGAGGTCTCGAGCCAGAACAAGGGCGCGATCCGCTTCTATCCCGATGGCAGCTCTACCGGGGGGCGCATCACCGTCGCCTCGGGCGAGCGCAAGTTCCTGGTGGACGTGGACTGGCTCACGGGCCGCGTCTCGATCGGGGATTGACGTGACACGGCCGCGCCAATCCGGGTTCACGCTGATCGAGGTGGTGGTCGCATTCGTGATGCTCTCGCTGGTTCTCGCCACCTCGTTCCAGATCTTCTCCACGGGGATGCAGCGCGCGGGCGACCTCGAGGATTACTCGCGTGCGCTCGTGATCGCCCAGTCGCAACTGGCCCAATCGAGCATCGGCGACAATTTCGAAGAAGGGCAAACCTCCGGCGAGACCGAAGACCGCCGGTTCCGCTGGAACGTGTCGATCGCGCTCTTCGACGACGGCACCGATCCGGCCAAGCGGGCCCTCGCGACCTTCTACCCGGTTCGCATCGCGGTTCGCGTGGTCTGGCAGTCCGCTGCCGCGAAGGAGCGCCACCTCGACCTTTCCACCCTCGTGGTGGGCAGGACCGCATGATGCGCCGCCGCAACTCGGGTTTCACCCTGATCGAGATGGTCGTGGCGATGGCGCTCCTGGGCACGATGATGCTGCTTCTCTACTCGGGACTTACATTCGGTCTGCGCGGCTGGGACGCGGCCGACGTGAACGGGCGGCGCACGGCGGACCGGCGCATCGCCGAGAATTTCCTGCGTCGCGAGATCGGCGAGACCTTCCCGATGCGCTTCAAGGACCCGATGACGCTCAAGGTCGCCTTCGAAGGCAAGGAAAACGTCCTGCGCTTCGTCTCGTCGCGCCCGGCGGGGACCACGGCGGGCACAGCGAACATGCCGCGAAGCAAATCCTTCATCTGGACGGCGGAAAAACAAAGACTTGTATTGTTTCGATCACTCACCCAAAGGGTGGGTTGTAAATACGGCAATAACCGAGGGTTTTCGCCGTGTCGCCGTGGTTGAACTGCGTTTTTCAGGATTAATGACATACGGCAAGCACTATTGCGCCTTGGTCTTTGGAGGGGCGGTGGTGTCGCGCTTCTTTAAGATGGCTTCAGAAACCATGCTGCATATCGGTAAATCGATGTTTTTCATTCGGTTGGTCAGCAATGTCCCCGCATGTCTGCCAATCTGCCGTGCCTCAATCGACATGGTCGTGAGCGGCGGGCGCCAGTTCTCAGCGGCTTCGATATCGTCAAAGCCAATCAAAGAGATATCCTGGCCCGGAACCAGGCCAAGTTCATACAGGCCCAGCGTGGCTCCGAATGCAATGAGATCGTTGTAGCAGACCAGGCCGGTGGGTGGTGCGGGGACGGAGACAATTTGCTTTGTTGCTACCGCGGCGGCGGCAAAACTGTGTTTGCAGGTGATGACCGGCATGGATTCGGCTGACAGATTACGACTTCTGACGGCGTCGCAGAATCCCAGATAGCGCACCTGGTTGACCGAAGGCGACGTGGCACTGCCGACAAAACCAATATGCCGGTGACCCAGATCGAGGAGGTGCTCTGTGGCTCTTCGAGCGCCCAAGCGGTTGTTTATCCCGGCGTAATCAAAAGGCGCGTCTTCGATCATGCGCAAGACCTGAATGACTGGAACGCCGATGTGAATGTACTGGGTGAGTGCTGCGGACTTTGTGCCGGCAACCATGCTGACGATCAATCCATCAACGCGCATCTCCAGCATCCGTTGCAGGAAATGCGACTGGCGTTCCTGTGACTCGTTGGTGTCGGCGATGAAAACGGCTTTGCCAAGCGGATTCAGGACATCCTCGACGCCGGTGAGCAGATCCGAATAAATCGGATTGGCGATATCCGGAATGATGAGACCCACCGTATTGGTCAGCGATGAGCGAAGGTTGGCGGCGCTTCGGTTATACACATAACCGACTTCGACCATCGCACGTTCAACCTTCAGCCGCGTCTTTTCGGCGACCAGCGAGCTTCCCCGGCAAACCAGCGACACCGTTGCCCTCGATACTCCGGCGACTTTGGCAACATCGATCAGCGTTGTCACAAATTATTCCGTCTAAAAATTGATGATTGAATGGTCGGCCCTCTAGATCTCGAGTTGCCGGATAGTGGTCTGGGCAGTAAAGTCGATGGCCTGGAAATGCCCAAACCCGTGCCACCATTGCGGGCAAAGCCTCAACCCGTTGGGCGCTTTATTCCCTTATTCTAATCGAGGCTTCCCTCTGTCCTATGAACTGAATCAATTAAAAATAAAGTTGCATTCTACAATTAGATCGATCTAAAATTAGATCGATCTAATTTTTTTGCGCCTATCAACCCGTTTATTTGTGGAGCACGTCGTATGAGCAACGAGCACTGTTCTTCAGGCCGTCCGGAAAAGAAATTCATCGTGGGCATCACCGAGCCCGGGTATGCAGACCATAGCATCGAGGCCGAGATTCTGGAACCGCTGGGTGCGGAAGTTCGCGTTCTGCGCTGGGGAGGTGACCGTTCCAAGTTGCTTGAGATGCTGGACGGTCTCGATATCGTCATGGTCCGCGATATCCCGGTTCTGGACGCTCAAGCCATCGGCCGGTTGCGGGAAAACGGCGGAATTGTCCGTTATGGGGTCGGCGTCGATAACATTGATCTGGAGGCGGCCAGGAAGCGCGGCATAAAAGTCGCCAACGTGCCGGATTACGGCGCCGACATCGAAGTCAGCGATCATGCGGCGGCATTGACGCTTGCCCTTGTACGGCGTGTCGTGACGCGCGACGCGCAGGTCAAGCGCGGAGAATGGAATATTGCGCAGAAAGAACCGATTTATCGTATCACCGGTTCGACACTGGGGCTTGTCGGCTTCGGCAAGATTGCCCGCGCATATCTCGCAAGAATGCGCAGCTTCGGCATCGGCGAAGTGCTCGTGCATGACCCCTATATCAGCGAGGAATTCGCGGCGCAATTCAAGGTTAAGCGGGCGGATTTCGATGACATCTGTCGCAACGCTCAGATCATTTCCCTGCATGCCCCGGCGACTCCGGAAACCCGCAACATCGTGAACGAGCGCAGCCTGGCCTTGATGAACGAGAAAACCTGCATCATCAACACCTCGCGTGGCGGTCTGATCGATACGGTGGCTCTGGCAGAAGCTCTGAAAGCCGGGAAGATCTTCGGCGCAGCGCTCGACGTTCTGGACAGCGAGCCAGTCGCGGTGGACTGCCCGCTACGCGGGCTGAGCAACGTGATCCTCACCGATCATACGGCCTGGTATTCGGAAGCCAGTGTCCGCTCGATTCAGGAAAAAGCCGCACACGCCGCGTACGAAATGCTGACCACCGGCGTTCCCACGAACTGGGTCAACACGTGGTAACCAGTCTCGGAGACCGGTCATGAAGAGCATCCAATACCAGGATCTGCTCAAAGGATTGAACACGATCAAGATGCTGTTCAGGATGTAAGCGGCGTACGCAAAGACCATTCACAAGGGATCAAGAGATGCTGGATATTTTCAGTCTAAAAGGAAAAGTCGCCCTGTTTACGGGTGGAAGCCGTGGCCTGGGCAAAGCCATGGCCATCGGGTTGGCGAAAGCCGGGGCCGATGTCGCCGTGGTCGGACGCCAGGCCGATCAGGCCGTCATCGACCAGATCACCGCCTGCGGCGTGCGCGGGAAATTCTTCGCATTCGATCTGGAAAACGTGGACGCCATTCCGGAACTGGTCAAAGCCGTTCAGGATGAATTCGGTCATATCGACATCCTGGTCAATAACGCCGGGGTGCAGAAGCGGCACAAGGCGGTCGAGTTTCCGAAAGCCGACTGGGATTTCGTCCTCAACGTCAACATGAGCGCCGTCTTCTTCCTGTGCCAGGAGGTGGGAAAGCTGATGCTGGCCCAAGGCCGCGGGAAGATCATCAACATCGCCTCCCTGTTGTCCTTCCAGGGCGGGATCACCGTTCCGGCCTACGCCGCAAGCAAGGGCGCCGTGGTGCAATTCACCAAGGCGCTGGCCAACGAATGGGCCAGCCTGGGTGTTAACGTGAACTGCATTGCGCCGGGCTATATGGCGACCGAGATGAATGTCGCGCTGATGGCGGATCAGGCACGTAGCCAGCAGATCATGACGCGGATTCCGGCAGGGCGTTGGGGCACGCCGGAGGATATGGTCGGCGCCGCGGTTTACTTGGCGTCGGGCGCGTCCGACTACGTCAATGGTTCGACCATCGTTGTCGATGGCGGTTGGATGGGGCGCTAGTTTCGGTATTCACGTTACTTACGGCTCCGAATTTTCGACATGAAAACGGAAATCATCTTGACGATTCAGGTCGGAGAAGGTATTTTTAGATCGTTCTAATAGATCGATCTAAATTTGTTTCAACATCAGAGCATCGATGCTGTTATTTGTTATTAACACCTTGTTTTTAAATGTTAACAAACAGATTTTATATAAAGGAGAGGTAGCATGAAGCCCATGATGTTTAAGAAACTATGCAATTTGGTTCTCGTTACAGCGATCGGGATATCCTGCAGTTCTTTTGCTATCGCGCAAGAGACCGGAAAGCTTGGACACTCCATGCCGCCTGAACACCCTCAAGCCGTAGCAATGGTCAAATTCTCTGAACTGGTCGGGCAATACACGCAAAATCGCGTAAAAGTCCAGGTGTTTGCGAGCGCTGGGCTGGGTAGCGACGACAAGATGTTGCAGGCCACCCAGTCAGGTACACAAGAAATCTATTACGGTGCTTTTGCCGCTATCGCAGGCTCGACTAAAGAGCTCGGGATTTTCGATTTTCCTTTCCTGTTTGAAAACATGAAGGAAGTCGATACCGTCATGAACGGGAAAATGGGGCAAAAGGTCTTTGACAAAATGGCACCGCTCGGGCTGGTTGGCCTTGGCTGGACCGAAGCGGGGTTCCGGAATCTTACAAACAGCAAGGGTCCGGTGAAAACAGCTGATGCCATTTCAGGGCTGAAGATTCGTGTTATGCCGAATAAAGTTGCTTTGGACACTTGGAAAGCACTCGGTGCCAACCCTACCCCGATGGCATTTTCAGAGATCTTTACGGCACTCGAACTCAAGGCCATTGATGCGCAGGAAAACCCTTTAATTCTCATCTTTACGAACAAGTTTCAAGAGGTTAACAAGTACGTGACCATCACCAATCACGTCTATACCCCATGCGGCATTGTGGTCAATAAGAAATTCTGGGACAAAATCAAGCCGGAAGATCAACTGGCCATGAAAAAAGCAGCGACCGAAGCACTCAAGTTTCATCGCAACCTGATGGATGCGGCGAACAAAGAGGTTGTTGCCAAGCTTCAGGCGGCGGGCGCCATTGTCGACACCTTGCCACCGGCTGAATTGAACAAGCTTCGCGAAAAGACCAAACCGGTCATCGAAACTTACACGAAGTTGATTGGCGAGGAATTTGTTAAAGAATTCTACGCTGAGATCGAAAAAGTACGCTCAGGCAAGTAAATTTTAAGCCAAGACTAAGTTCTACCTCCTCGGTAGGTCAGCCAGGCTGCCCCCACAAGAATAATCTTCGCGGGCAGCCTGTTTTTTTCCATTTTCCACAAACATTCCTTGAAAAGGAATCCGGATATGAAACAGCGACTGCACTCGGTGATCAATGGATTCGACCGGCTGCTTGAACTCGTTCTGGTCATCTGCATGGTGGTGATGTTTGTTCTGGTATTCATCAACGTCATGATGCGGCTTCTCTTCAACAGCGGCATCGACATCTCCGAAGAATTGCCGCGCTATGCCTTTGTCTGGATGTGTTTTGTCGGCGGCGTCGTCGGCATGCGCCGTCATTCGCACCTGGGGGTCGACATGGTGGTCGCCGCGCTCCCGC
>JANNNT010000498.1:0-11113 GCA_031398685.1 Rhodocyclaceae bacterium
GCGGGTCGTGGTGACGACGTGAGCAGTTCCGGTGCGTGGAGGCATGCATGAAAATATAGGGGATTGTGGCGGAAATGTCAAGCCTATTTAGTGACTACATAACTAAACAAATAAATCCCCCGCCTTTGCCTCAATCATCAGGAAAGACGGGGCTCTTCTCGCGTCGCAGTGACTACTTCAACGGCGGTACTTCAGTTTAATCGCACGGCCAAGATAGAAAAACGGTTTTTTAGAGCCAATGATTGCCGGTTGCCTATTACCCCCTGCCAAGGTTAAAAGTCTGGAACGTCTCGGACGGGAAACCGCCTTGTATCCCTTCCTTTGCTAAAAATGACCAAAAAAAGGTTTTTCGCTCGGGAGAAATTCAACCATGCGGGAGCAATGCCTAGTCTGTGGCGATCCTCTGATAAACGCCGCTAGAGGCCGGAAGCGGGTTTATTGCAGCCTGACATGCAGACGCAAGTGTGAACGCCTTCTGGCACGGCTACGGCGCAATCTGACACGATTGGAAGCACGAAAGGAACGATGCTCATAACCCGGCAACACCTTTGGCAAGAGCCAGATTCCCTATCTACTGCCAAGAATTGAACAGGCACAGGGAGAACTAGACCGGCTGAAATAGCCGGTTTTCCTTATTGGGAAAAGAACTCGGCTGTTACCTCTTCCTTGAGTCATCGATTTTGATGCCATCTCTGTTGTTCGCGTGTCGCCACGCCAGAAAGGTTCCTAACGGCACTCCTTGCGCTTTGGCCGCTTCGTAATCGACAAGGAAGTCGGCATAGTCTTGGGAGAGCGCCTTCTGTTTTTTTGTTTTCACTTTTACGGTCTAGTGCTAGCCCGGTGATAGCCCAAGCCAAAAAAGAAAAAGGCCTACATCGCTGTAAGCCTGGTCTTTACTGGTGCCGCTGGCCGGAGTCGAACTGGCGACCTTCGCATTACGAATGCGCTGCTCTACCAACTGAGCTACAGCGGCTCTGCACTCCATCGATCGAGTGCAGGGTCGGCATTTTAGCAGCGACGGCCGAGATTTCAAAACCTATTTGAGTCGTCCGCAACCGTACGCCTTCTTCTGCAGGCGCTTCTAGTCAAGACGCGCCAGCCTGGACTTCGCCAGCGGTGGATTCTTGGCGAAGTATTTGCGGATGCCGGCGATGATGGCTTCAGCCATCTTGTCCTGATAGGCGTCATCGTTGAGACGTTTTTCCTCTTCCGGGTTCGAGATGAAGGCTGTTTCGATGAGGATGGACGGAATGTCCGGCGCCTTGAGCACGGCGAATCCAGCCTGTTCGACAGTCGCCTTGTGCAGACGGTTGATTCCACCAAGTTCCCCGAGAACTGCCTTGCCGAGCTTCAGACTGTCGCTAATCGTCGCCGTTTGCGATAGATCAAGCAGTGTGCGCGCCAGCATGGGATCCTTGACATCAATATTGACGCCGCCGATCAAATCGGCCGAATTTTCTTTTTGCGCCAGATAGCGTGCTGCCGAACTGGAAGCCCCGCTCTCGGACAGGGCAAAGACGGACGAACCGTTGGCATCGGGGCGGGTAAAGGCATCCGCATGAATCGACACGAACAGGTCGGACTGGATGCGGCGCGCTTTCTGCACGCGCATGTGCAGCGGCACAAAGAAGTCGGTATCGCGCGTGAGTACCGCACGCATATTGGGCTCGGCGTCGATCTTCGCTTTCAGCCGCTTGGCCACGGCCAGCGTGATATGTTTTTCATAGCTGCCGCCGCGACCCACAGCGCCCGGGTCTTCTCCGCCATGGCCGGGATCGAGCGTAATCGTCACCAGACGATCCACTATCGGCTTGCCTTGACGTGGCCGTTCTGCCTTGACCTCGGCGCTCTGCTCAGGTTTGCTTTCATCCTGCCTACCCGCATTCGCCAGCAACGATTCATTTTTCTCAAGCAATTGCAGCAAGGGATCAGGAGCTTCCAGCGGATAGACGTCGAGCACCAGACGATGACCATACTCGCCCACCGGCGGCAGCACAAAGACCTGTGGCTTGACCTCGTTCTTGAGCTCCATCACCAGGCGAACTACGCCCGGTTTGAAACGTCCGGCACGCAACAGCTTGATGTTGGGATCGTCCGGCGCAATCTTGTTGGACAGGCTTTCAAGCACGTTGTTGAACTCGATGCCTTCAAGATCAACCACTAGGCGTTCCGGGTTCTTGACCGTGAAGTGGGTGAATTTCAGCGGTGCATTGTGTTCGATGGCGACCCGCGTGTAATCGGCAGCGGGCCAGACACGTACGGCGAGAATGCCCGGATGGCGATCAACCGCCGCACGCCCGACTGGGCTCACCAAGAGGATCAGCGACGCTCCGGCGAACCGGATCAGCTCCCGGCGTCTGGCCAGCGGCTTTTGAGAGCACTCAGACACGTTCGCCCAGCCTCACTGTTTGCAACCAACTCCAGTTCGCGGCCCGATTCCGGGGAGTCATGCACAAAGTGAAAACCAAGGATAAGATCAGCCGGAGGCACGTATCCAGCGGCCTTTTCAGGCCACTCGACCAGGCACACTGCATTTTCACGGAAATATTCGCCAAGGCCGGCATCGTCAAACTCTTCTGGTTCATTGAATCGATAAAAATCAAAGTGATACAAGTATATGCTCGAAACTACGTAAACTTCAACCAGTGTATAGGTAGGGCTTTTCACCGGACCAGTGTGTCCAAGCCCTCTCAGAAGGGCGCGAGCGAGCGTTGTTTTGCCGGCACCAAGATCGCCATCGAGCCAGACAACCATGCCAGGAACCAGCAAAGGCGCCAGTTCACGTCCAAGGGCGATGGTCGCCACCTCATCCGTCAAGCGGAGTGAAAACGTTGAAGCGGACGGAACAGGATTATGATTCGTGCTATGCAAGAAAAGAACTCCGATACGAGCGCGTTGGCGGAACCCGCCTGGGGTCATTTCGATTTTGTCGCACTGGTCAAAAACATCAAACAATGGGGGCTTGAACTGGGCTTTGCCGAAATCGGCATCGCCAGCGCCGATGTTTCCGCCGCAACGCCGAAGCTCTTGCGCTGGCTGGAACTCGGTCGCCACGGCGAGATGGATTATATGGCCAAACACGCCGCCTTGCGCGCACAGCCTGAGGCCCTGGTGCCCGGTACGCTGTCGGTCATCTCGGCCCGGCTCCCCTATTGGCCGCAAGCGGTTGAGAGTGAGCAGGTGCTCGCTAACAACGAGTTGGGTTACATCTCCCGCTATGCCCTCGGCCGCGACTATCACAAGACGATTCGCAACCGGCTGCAGAAACTGGCCGACCGCATTTCCGAAGAACTCCGCGCCGGAGGTTTAGTGTCACCATGGACCTATCGCGTATTTTCGGATTCGGCACCGGTGATGGAAGTTGAGTTCGCTCGTCAGTCGGGCGTTGCCTGGCGAGGGAAGCACACCTTGGCGCTGACCCGCGAAGGCTCCTGGCACTTTCTCGGCGAAATCTACACTACCCTGCCCCTACCGCCGAACGCACCGATCAGCGAGCATTGTGGCACCTGCCATCGTTGCCTCGACGCCTGTCCCACAGCGGCCATCGTTACGCCCTACGAGGTCGATGCCCGTTTGTGTATTTCCTACCTGACCATCGAATTGCAGGGTGCCATCCCGCTTGAACTGCGGCCGCTGATCGGCAACCGGATTTATGGGTGCGACGACTGCCAGCTATGCTGCCCGTGGAACGATTTTGCTCAACTCGGCGATCCTGATTTTGCCGTGCGCAATGGCCTCGATGCGACGCCACTTGCAGAACTCTTCGCTTGGAGCGAGCAGGAGTTCGAAACCCGGCTGGCCGGCAGCCCGATTCGCCGCATCGGGCACGAACGTTGGCTGCGCAATATCGCCGTTGCGCTGGGTAACGCTCCGCATTCACCAACGACGCTTGCCGCACTCTCTGCACGCCAGAATGATCCCTCCGCCCTTGTTCGCGAGCATGTTAATTGGGCGCTGGCACAAATAAGCGACAAGTGGTATTGATTTCTTTGAGTTTTTCGATAGTATCTAGGCATCGTGCGCTAGCGTAGCAGGCTGGCGATATCGTTAGCCATGGCCGGTACAGAAAAACGAACCGGCCTCTGAAACAGGGCAAACCCGTCGAAAGACGGCGACGCAAAGTCACCGACCTACCGCCTTGCTGGTTAAAATAGCAATGGCAATGGCAGCGGGGCCACCAGAAAGCGGGGTTGATCGTGATTCATGGTTTCCGGCACAACAATTCCATTGACCTGACGCCTGTGCGTACCCTGTTGAATGTACTCCGCCTGACAACGAGCGGCTTTTCACTTAGGGCAGGGTCATGAACCAGTTCTCCTCAAATTCTGCAGCGAACCGGGTTGTCTCCCTTAATAGTCTAGGCCGCGATCGCAGCCCCGGCCACCGCATTCTCGCCGAGTGCCGTGATCAACTGGTTACCCACCTGAGCATCTGGCTACATGACGTCGCCACACCGATTTCCGAAGAACTGTTTGTTCTCGCCGATTCAACACGGGAACGGCTGCAACAGACGCGCTACCTTGATCTTCGTGCCGATATTGAGAAAGACTGGTTGCACCTGGTTGAAACGTTCCGCCGCGACCTTTCTGCCGAAGCCGAACGCGCCCAGAATCAGGACAACAAAAAAGCCGAAAATCGCGAGGCACCGCTCGAAATTCCCGACTTCGAAGGATTGCAGTTGCTTGCCGACGAAGACCTCTCCGAACACATCGTCATTCGCGAATTTGCCGCTCAGCTTTCCGAGTCCTGCGACGAGGAACTGTACACACTCAACCGTCGCGTCGCGGCCCTGCTCGGCCATGATGAGTTGCTTGACAGCACCAACCCCCTGGCTCCACCGGTCGTTTGCCGTGCACTTTCCGACGCCTGCGCCACGATCGGCTCGACTGCGGATGAACGGCTGCTTCTGCTGCGCCGTCTGGAGCGGCATCTGCATCTTGCCCTGCCATCGATCTACCAGCGGATCAATGCTTATCTGATCGAGCACGGTATCCTGCCCGATCTCAAGCGAACTTACCGGAGAAGTACGCCGGTCGGCGCGCCAGGCACTTCGACAACAAACCCCCAGCCATCCGTGTCGACAACAGGCACGGCAGCAGTCTCTGGCGAAGGCATCCTTGACGCTTTGCAGCGCCTCGCCCAGGCTCGCGTCAGTTCGGTTGTACCAACTGGACTCGGCGGTAGCCGCAACGCCGCACCGAGCCCGTTGGCGGGCGCCTCGCCGGGCACGGCACATCAGGGCGCCGTGCTTGACCCCGCAACGATCAATCAGCTGTTGCTCGCATCGCTTAACGAGATGCAGCATGCCCCGGCCGGCGAAACTGGAAACGTGATCATCAATCAGGTGCGTGTGGTCCGCGACTCGGAACAGGCACAGCGGGTTGGCGGGCTTGAAGCGGTTACGATCGATATCGTTGCCATGCTTTTCGACTTCATTTTCGACGATACGCACATTCCCGTCGCCGTCAAGGCGCTGATCAGCCGTCTCCAGATCCCCGTTCTCAAGGTGGCGATGCTCAACCCCGGATTTTTCGCCGACCGCCAGCATCCCACACGCCGCTTCCTCGGCAGCGTCTCCGGCGTCTCCATTCGCTGGGGCGGCTCGGTTGACGAGACGGATCCTTTCTACTGCAAGCTTGCTGAACTCGTCGAACGGATTCAAACCGAGTTTGAGAACGATATCGAAGTATTCGGCACCGCCCTCACCGAACTGGAGTCTTTTGTCGATGAGCGCGAAGGCGAGGAAGACAGCACGGCGCTTACGGCCGCCAACATCGTCGTCCTGCGTGAACGGGAAACCGAAGCTTGGGAACGTGCGCAACGCGTCGTTAAGGCTTTCCGCGCTAACACAGCGCTGCCGGTGCTGATTGATGATTTTCTTGGAGAGCACTGGGTTGGCGTACTGCAAGTGATAGCAGTAAAGGACGATGGCAACGGTGCTGACTGGAAGGCCGCCAATGAGGTAATGAACGATTTGGCCTGGAGTATCGAAGCAAAGAAGAAACCGGATGATCGTCTCAGGTTGATCAGTCTGCTACCGAACTTGCTGGCTCAGCTCAACAAGGGACTGGACAGCGTCGACGCCGGCTCTGCTCAACGAAGTGCGTTCTTCGACGCGCTGGTGAAATATCACTCGGCGGCGCTCAAAGGCGAGGCTCCGGCAGCGCCAACTCCTGAGAAAGGTGCTCCCCCTGGACAAATAGAGCTTTCTCCGTCATTCACCCCGCCCGGTGAAGGTGATCTGCTGGTTACGCGCAGTGTTGACAACGGTGTCGAGGTCGAAGAGATCACCCTTGTCGGCGCCAGCCCGATCTGGCGTGCTGATGACCGTGAAATCTTCCGTCAGGTCAGCGAGCTTAAGCGCGGTGACTGGGTCGAATTTGGCAACGAGGACGGCAACTGCAACCGTGAACGGCTCAACTGGATCAGCCCGCAGCGGGGCATTCTGCTTTTCAGCAACCACCGCTCGGCCAAGGCCATCTCGATCGCCCCCGAAGCACTGGCTCGACAGATACGCGACGGCAAGGCTACTATCCTTCGAGAGGAAGCCATTTTTGAACGTGCGCTCAGTGGTGCACTGGAATCAATAAACGCGGGCTAAACAACCCGCAACCGAATCCAAGGCGTGATAATGGCTTCACTTACCAGGTCGATCACCATGCCCCTCAACGCTTATCCGCACCTGCTCGCGCCACTCGACCTCGGCTTCACGACGCTGAAGAACCGTGTGCTGATGGGTTCGATGCACACCGGCCTTGAGGAAGCGCCCAACGGCTTCCCCCGCCTCGCCGCGTTTTACGCCGAACGCGCCCGCGGCGGTGTTGGGCTGATCGTCACCGGCGGCTTTTCGCCGAACCTCTCGGGGCGCGTACACCCGCACGCGGCGCAGCTCAGTTTTTCCTGGCAGGTCGGCAAGCACCGTTTGATCACTGAAGCCGTTCATGCCGAAGGCGGGAAAATCGCCCTGCAAATCCTGCACGCCGGGCGTTACGGCTATCACCCGCTGGCCGCTGCGCCCTCGCGGCTGCGTGCGCCGATCAACCGCTTTAAGCCGCGTGCGCTCTCGGGCTGGGGCGTTCGCAGGACCATCGCCGACTACGCCCGCTGTGCCGCTCTCGCGCAACGGGCCGGTTACGACGGCGTCGAGGTGATGGGTTCTGAAGGTTACCTGATCAACGAGTTCATCGCGCAGCAGACCAACCAGCGTAGCGACGAGTGGGGTGGCGATTTCGAGAACCGCATCCGCTTTGCCGTCGAGACCGTGCGTCGCGTACGCGAATTGACCGGGCCGAACTTCATCATCATCTTTCGTCTCTCGATGCTTGATCTGGTTGAAGGCGGTAGTACCTGGGATGAAGTGGTTACCCTCGCCAAAGCCATCGAAGTGGCCGGTGCGACGATCATCAACACCGGCATCGGCTGGCATGAAGCGCGCATCCCGACCATCGCCACCATGGTGCCGCGTGGCGCCTTTGCTTGGGTCACCCGGCGGCTAATGGGTGAAGTCGGGATTCCGCTGGTCACCACCAACCGCATCAACACGCCGGACGTTGCTGAAGAAATCCTCGCCTCCGGTTGTGCCGACATGGTTTCCATGGCGCGCCCTTTCCTCGCCGACGCCGAATTTGTCAACAAGGCGACCGAAGGCCGTGCCGACGAGATCAACACTTGCATCGCCTGCAATCAGGCCTGCCTTGACAACATTTTTGAAGGCAAGCTCACGTCCTGTCTGGTCAACCCGCGCGCCTGTCACGAAACAGAACTGGTCATCGAGAAGTCCTCAAAACCGCTGAAGATCGCCGTTGTCGGCGCTGGCCCGGCCGGTATGGCCTGCGCCGCCACCGCCGCCGAACGCGGCCACGAAGTTACGCTGTTCGATGCCGCGCCGGTCATCGGCGGGCAATTCAACCTTGCTCGCCGCATTCCCGGCAAGGAAGAATTCAACGAAACGCTGCGCTACTTTGACCGTCGTCTGAACAAAGCCGGCGTCACTTTCAGGCTTGGCCAGCGCGTTGAAGCCGACGAACTCGCTCAAGGCCGCTACGACCATGTCGTTCTGGCCACCGGTATCGTGCCGCGCACGTTGGATATTCAAGGCAGCGACCACGCCAAGGTAGTGAGCTACCTCGACCTGATCGAAAGCCGCAAGGAAGCAGGCTCAAAGGTAGCCATCATCGGCGCCGGCGGCATCGGCTTCGACGTCGGCGAATTCCTGACGCATGCGCACGACGGCAAGAACGAGCTGACGCGATTCCAGGCCGAATGGGGCATCGATGCCGCTTTGGCCGCACGCGGCGGCCTCAAGCGTCCAGAGAAAGAAACGCCACCCCGTCAGGTCTGGTTGCTGCAGCGAAAAACATCCGGGGTCGGCAGCGGGCTGGCCAAAACCACCGGCTGGATTCGCCGTTCACTACTCAAAATGCGCGGCGTGGAAATGCTCGCCGGAGTTACCTACGAGCGGATCGACGATGCTGGTCTGCACATCCGCCTCAACGGAAAACAGCAGTGCTTGCCGGTCGATACGGTGGTCGTCTGTGCGGGACAGGAACCACGCCGCGAGCTTGAACCGGGTTTGCGCTCCGCCGGCATTCCCCTGTCACTGATCGGCGGTGCGGATGTTGCGGCAGAGCTCGATGCCAAACGTGCGATAGACCAGGGAACACGACTGGCGGCCAGGCTGTAAAACAGCCCTCGCAATCCGCGTATTTATTGCCTTCGAGGCCAATTCATTTCGGCGAACCTACGGCGCGTGCTTCAGCGCGCCACCGGCCGGGCCGGATCGCTGCACCATGCGCTCCACGATCCAGCATAGAGCCTTGCGCCATGCAGTCCGGCAATCTCCATGGCCAGCAGATTGTGGCAGGCCGAAACGCCGGAACCACATTGCATGACCATCTGCGCAGGCTCAACCCCGGCGAACAGGCCCATAAATTCACGGCGCAACTCGGCGGCTGGACGGAATAAACCGTCGGCATCCAGATTGTCACGAAAGAAGCGATTGCGCGCACCGGGAATATGGCCACCGACCGGATCCAGTGTTTCGTTCTCACCGCGAAAACGATCCGGAGCACGCGCATCGACCACACAAAACTCGTTCTTTTCAATATTGGCGAGCACTTCCTCGGTGCTGACAACCCAGTCGCGTTTGGCTGTTTCAAAGTCGGCTGGCGCGGACTCCGGCTGTTCGGCTGACAAGGGCCGGCCTTCCTTCACCCACTGGTTGATGCCGCCATCGAGCAGCGCCACGCGATCATGTCCCAGCCAGCGCAGCAGCCACCATAAACGCCCGGCGACCATGCCGCCGGCGTCGTCATAGACCACAACTTGCGTCTTGCGAGAAACCCCGGCTGCGCCCAGTTTCCTGGCCAATAGCGCCGTATCGGGCAAGGGATGGCGGCCGTTAAGACCCGTCATCGGGCAGGAGAGATCATGGTCGAGATGCAGGAAAAACGCGCCGGGCACGTGCCCCTCGGCATAGACCTTCTCACCGTAGTCCACATCTGAGAGTTGATGGCGGCAATCAAAAACCCGCCAGTCCGGATCACTCAGATGCGCCGCAAGAACCTCACAGGGCACTATGGTTGAATAACTCACACCGAAATGACGCCTTCATCCAGCCAGGCGCGCGCCTCAACTTCATCGCCAAACACCTGCATCTCAGCACGGACAAAAATATGCGATAGCCAGGCGCTCCAAGCCACCCACTGGCTATGGGTCAGCACGGCGATACGCTTGAAATCGCCGGGATGCGCACGGGCAAAGACGATGTCTTCCCAAGCCACATCAAGCGTGAAATCGGCCATCTCGCGTAAATCAAACAAGAGATCAACCGGCCCCTCGAACTTGACCTTGTAATTGACCATGCCTTCAAATTCTTTGAAGTCGGCCAAGGTGAATTCACCGTAAACATTGACTTCAACGCGTTTGGGCTGGTGCTGGATAACGATCATGAGAGTCTCCTAGGGTGTGTTTCGGAGTGTAGCATCAGTCTTGCTCGGCTGGATTCGCTCGCGAAAACCAGCTAGAGACAAGACCACTGGCGACAATCAGCGCTATCGCCGACCAGGCGCCTAATGAAAGCGTCTCCTGCCAGAACAGCATACCGAAAAGACTGGCAAAAATCACGGTTGAATAGGCCAGACTGGCCGACATGAGAGTATTGCCCCGTTTATACGCCCTCGTCATCGCCAGTTGGGCGATTGTCCCGAAAAGGCCGACACCGAGAAGTAGTAGACCGCCGTAGAGGTCGATGCGATGAAGTTTGAAGAGCAACATCCAGACACCGCTGGCGACTGTCGAAAACAACGAGAAATAAAAAACCGTTCGCTCTTCGTTCTCGCCCCGCTCGCCAAGTTCTTTGACATTGAAATAAGCCAGACCGGCCATCATGCCACTCCCCAAGCCAACCAAGCCACCGAGCAACTGGTCGGCATGGAAAGTCGGGCGTAACAACAGTACGACACCAACAAAACCGAGCACCAGCGCCGCCAGCATCGCGCCACCCAAACGCGCCTTGCCGAACCAGCCAAGATAAACGGCGAGGAAAAGTGGCGAGGTATACGCCAATGTCACTGCGGTCGCCAGCGGCAGCATGAAAATCGCGTAAAAATAAAGGAGCAGGGAAACGAAACCGCTGGCGCTGCGCCAGATCTGAAATCGCCAATGGGGCGTCGTAATCGGAATACCACGCGTACGGACCAGGATAAACATCATCACCAGCGAAATGACGCTACGATAGAAAACAATTTCAGGGGCAGGAAAAACTTCAGCAGCAAACTTCACACAAACGCCCATACAGGCGAAAAAGAAGCTGGCCACGATCATCCATAAGGATTGCATGGTTATTGGCTGAAACAGATAGATTCAACGTCGGACATTCCGCACACCGGCAAAGTCGGACGGCAAATACGGGGAAACGGGCATTTTAGTCGCTTTCCAATTGACCGGAAGCCCCTCTTGAGCTATTTTCCAGCGTTTGGTCAGAGTTTTATTCATGGTGCGATCCAACCCTGCCGACAAGGTCGAAATCAGTGCTTCCCAGCCGATGACGCCCGCGGTGAACGAAATGAAATTTGAAGCCTCTCTCTCTGAACTGGAACAGATCATTCAGAGC
>JANNNT010000516.1:0-8322 GCA_031398685.1 Rhodocyclaceae bacterium
AAGGCGTCGGTTTCATATTGCACCTTGTTCGGCAGTTGGAAGAGTCATAAAAATTGGCGGCGTGGGGCGGTATCGCCCGCCCTGACCCTTGATGAGCGTCACGTTACCCAAGGGTTCGTAGAGGCAACGGTGCTCGTTGCCATAGCGATGCTCGTGCAAGTGTCCCTCATGCCCCCAATGATAGATCGTCGTCGGGCAGACGCCCAGTTGTGCCGCCAACTCGTTGGCGCTGAGCATTCCACGCGCTCGAAGGCGCTCGAAACGGCTCTTCAGGTGATAGGCATTGCGAATGGCGAGGACTTTCTTCAGCGTAAACGGCTCGCCACGCCAGTTCTTGTGACCCAACGCATTGAGGCGCTCGGCAACTTCCTCGTCCGTGCATGAGGCCAGCAGTTCATCGACCTTCCCGACCACCTCGGGCGGCGTCTTGCGGATCAACGCAATCGGCTTCGGCTTATCGATTTCGAGGGAGTGCGTTCGCCCGCCACGGAAGCGCACCTGGATGCTAATCCGATCGGCCTTGGCCAGGGTAACATCTTCAATGAGCAAGGCCACCATACGTTTGCGCTCAAGTGACGCAACCCGCTCGTCATTCCACACTCGCGGGAAGTCTCTGGCTAGTTGACGGATTCGGCTGCGTGCCTCCTCGCCAAGCAGCTGCTTGTCGTCCTGCAGTTGATGGTCGTGCGCCTGCTGCAGCCGATCGAGTTCGCGCAGCCGCTCATTCCAGTCTGCCTCCAGTGCGTCGGCGACCAGGCGATTGGCGGGATCGACATGCAGATATCGACGTCGTGCCAACTCCGCGTCGTAGCGGGCCCGTGTCAGTTGGGTCACGCGCTGGGCGTGGGCCTGCTCGACACGACCTGCAATCTCGCTCTCAACGGCAAGGGTCAGTTCGATTGCCACCGGCGCCACGCTGTCGAGAAGCAGGCGGCCGACGGCCTTGTCGATCGCTTGGCCCCGTACCGACTGGCAGGGCTTGTCGGCACGGCGCAAGGAGTTCTCGGCGCACAGGTAGTACGGCTCGAGCTTGCCGCCGACTTCCTGATAGCGCACGCGCATGCGTGAACCGCAAATACCGCAGATGACACGGCCCTGCAGCAGGCCGACGCCCTCACGAGGAACACTGCCCCGACTGGATTGCCCAAAGCCCGTGGCATTCTGGGTGAGCGTGACCTGATTGCGTTCGTATTCATCCCAATCGATGTAACCGGGGTGGGCGTCGCGGATCAGAACCTGCCAATCATCCCGGGCGACTTTGAGCGCATGGTGTTTGTTCCCCACCCGATAGACTCCGCGTGTGCGTCCGTAGACGAAGGCGCCTGCATATCGGGGATTGTGCAGGATCTGGATGGCACGGCTGTGATTGAGGGCGCCCCACAGTAAATCGCCTTTGCCAATACCGCGCCGGATCGAGCGCGGAAACAGCCACCCTTCTCGACGAAAGCGCCTGACCGTGGCGGACGCCGAGGCGGTCTGCCGGAAGGTGTCGAAGAGCAACTGGATAGCGCCACGGATCGACTGATCCGGATCGAGCGCCACCGATCCGTCGGGGTGGTAGATCAGGCCGATGGGGAGCGGCACTTCCAGTTCGCCACGGCGCGCCTTGTTGCGAATCCCGCCTTGCAGACGCGCTTTGAGCACATGCAGTTCCGCTTCGCTCATGGCGCCTTTCAAACCCAGCAGCAGGCGATCGTTGAAGTACGCCGGATCATAGATGCCGTCTTCGTCGAGGATCAGCGTTTGGGTCAAGGCAGCCAGTTCGATCAGGCGATGCCAGTCGGCATTGTTGCGGGCCAGGCGCGAAACCTCCAGGCCCAGCACGATGCCGGCGTGGCCGTTCGCCACCTCGGCGACCAAGCGTTGGAAGCCATCGCGATCCTGCGCGCTGGCGCCGGACAGGCCGAGGTCGCAGTCGATGACGTGGATGCGCTCAATCGGCCAGCCGAATGCAACAGCACGATCACGCAACGCGTACTGCCGTTTCGTGCTCTCGGTGTTCTCCAGCACTTGCTGCATTGAGGATTGACGGACGTAGAGGAAAGCGTCGCGCCGTAGATGCTCGGCGGTGACCTTCTGGAATCGATCAGCAGGCATGGGTGGCCTCCGATTGACTATGTAGAACGAGATTCGCGAGCAGGCGAACGAACGCACCGTCGCGCTGGGGTGAAGGATAGGAAGGAATGTTCGTCGCCGCGGGCGGGTGCCTCGGTGCGACGAGCAGGATGAGCAACCCGGGCAGCATGCCGTGGTAGCGCAAAGCCGCCATTCCCTCGTGGTGAGAGCGACCGGCAACGGCGTCTGCCCGCAATGCCTCGTAGGCCGCCGTGGCCGTCGGCGGCAGCAGTGCCGGATCGCATTCGACTACCGTTTTTTTTTGCGTGTGATGGCGCGTTCGATACTGCGAGGATGCACCGAAAGGCCGAATCGGGATTCGATCTCCTGGGCCAGCGCCCGAGCATGTGCCGCGCCATCGCGTTGAAGTCGTTCTTCGATGAAGGCCATGACCTCGGCAGTAAGTTTGTGCGCTCCCTTGGGCCCCCGCGGTCTGGGCAGCAGGCCAGCCAGGCCCTCGCGGGCGAACGCCGCTTCGGCTTGATACAGGGTCGGCCGCGACATGCCGAACAGCGCGGCGGCGTCGACCTTCGATGCGCCGTCGACTCGTACGTGCCGAAGCATCTCGTACTTCGCCTGCACCAAGTCATGAGCATCGAAGAAATCGCCTGACTGGAACCAGGGCGCCTGAATCCGCTGTGGATCGGGATTAAGCATGCCCAATCGGCGCAGACGTTCGAGTTTCGGTTCCAGCTTCGACATCGTGATCGTACCCGCAATAGAAGTGTAAATAGTAATACGCCGCTATTGTGGCATCTGTCAAGCACAAGTTGTTGATATCCCGGCTTACAGTCGTGCATAAATGACCATATAAAGGCGTACACACGGCAGATCAGGAATTTCGTTACGGCAAAGTTTATCTTACACGTACGGCGTAATTTATTTGACACCTGGCCCTCCGGGCAGCTCATCTATCAGCGCGCACAATCGAAGGAGATCGTCGGTGCGAAACCAGGACTGACCCGCCGAAGCTTGCGTGAACAGATCCGGTTCCGGGACGTCGGTCCACGACGCCAACATTGAGCACAGCCGGCCGCTGGCGTCGTAATACATCACCCGATCCTCGCCCCAGTTCTGGCGCCGGGTCGTCAAGACGAAGCGCGCTCCACGCCTCGGGTGAAATGGATGCGTCACTTCAAAGGATGAAGTTACGGGTACACCAACATCCTCATGGCAGACAGTTGGTGACTTGTGAGAAGGGGATCGTCGAGTCCGGCGTCAAATACCTGAAGGGCAACTTTCTGCCGCTCAAGACCTTCCGTGATCTGGTCGATCTCAATCGGCAAGCCAAAGCCTGGGTCATGGAAGAGGCTGGCACGCGCCGGCATGGCACCACCGGTGAAGCACCGCTCGCCCGCTTCGAGATCGAGCGCGCCGTGCTCCAGGCGCTCCCCGCCGTGGCGCCGGACCTCGGCGTCTGGTCGCAGGCCAATGTCCATCCCGATTGCCATCTCCAGTTCGAGCGTGCCTACTATTCCGTCTCTTATACGCTGGTCGGCAAACGGCTCTGGTTCAAGGCGACCGACGGCATGGTCACGATCTACGATGACTTCAAGCCCGTTGCCGCCCATGCCCGGGCGACCAAGCACGGTGATCGGCGAACAGTGAATGACCATCTGCCGCCGGACGCTCGTGCCTTCTTTGCGCATGACCGGACGTGGTGTCTGGAACAGGCGGGACGGGTCGGGTCGGCTTGCGCCGAACTGATTACGCGCTTGCTTGCTGACCGCATCGTTGAACGGTTACGTGCGGCGCAGGGCGTATTGCGCATGCAGAAATCCTATTCCGCTGTCCGTCTGGAAGCAGCGTGCGCTCGGGCGCTGGCCCATGAGTCGCCCTATTACCGCACCGTGAAGTCCATTCTGGTTGGTGGCCATGACTTGCGTCCTGACGGTTGGGCAGCCACCGCGCCAGATCCAATACCGCATTCAGGGCGTTTCGCCCGGGATGCCGCCAGCTTGTTCGCTGCACCCGTCACGGTGCAATGAGCGCCGTGCTGTTCTCCATGGCCGAATCCGGCTTTCTGCCGTCTTCAGCCAGGGAGAAGCGTATCTCCCGTAGCCGGGCGTCAAGGTTTCGCTGCGCCGGGCCTTGCCCGACCTTGACCCCCGGCCACGGGAGTTTTAGGGCCATCGGCCTATTTCAACTTGAAGGAGTTACTTTGAATCCCATTCCTGAACTTGCCCCCAATCTCAAACAGTTGCGCCTCTCGGGCATCCTCGATTCGCTGGACGCGAGAAATCGCCAGGCCATTGAATCGAAGCTGGCTTACACGGAGTTTCTTTCCCTGCTGATCCACGATGAGGTGGCACGCCGCGATCAGAAGAAGTTTGCCTTGCGGCTGCGCCGCGCCGCTTTTCGTTCGGGAAAGTCGCTTGAGGGCTTTGATTTCGCACGTTTGCCGAATCTGAACCGGGCCTTGATCCATGATCTGGCGACCGGGCGTTATCTACTGGAAAAGGCGCCCGTTCTGATCGTCGGGCCGTGTGGCACCGGTAAGAGCCATTTGGCCCAGGCGCTCGGACATTGCGCGGTGCGTCAGGGTGTCGACGTGCTGTTCACCACGCAGGCCCAGCTGTGCGCCAGTCTAACGACGGCACGTGCCGTCGGTACCGTCGAGCGCAAGATTGCCACGCTGGCCCGGATTCCACTGCTGATCATTGATGACTTTGGACTGAAGCCGATGCGTCCGCCGGCTGACGAGGATTTCCACGATCTCGTTGCCGAGCGCTATGAGCAGGCAGCGACGATTGTGACCAGCAATCTGGATTTCCCCGAGTGGGATCAGGCGTTCCCGGCCAATCGTTTGCTCGCTGCCGCCACCCTCGATCGGCTACGGCATAACGCTTATTGCCTGACCCTGGATGGCGACTCTTATCGCTCGCCAAAAATGGCACCAACCGCCCCGAAATCAGCTCCGCAAAAACAGGTAAAATCCCCCGCAGTTTAAGCCCCGATTCAGCCCGTTTTTACCTCTTCAAACTGGCTCCAATACGACGATCATCGGTGGCTCCATTACGGCGATCAATGACAACCTGAATAAATCGAGCTGCGCGAACGGCATTTAACTCATCAGATACCGGCCGTTTAGCCCTGCAGGCGCTAGTCCCGCTCCTCGGCCAAAACGGTCAGCCGGGCAGCAGCGCATTTAGGTCAGCTATGATGCGGTTAACGGTCGGCCGCCGGTGGGTCTGGAGCGGATGCTGCGGATGTATGGCCTTGCCAACTGGTTCAACCTCAGCGACATCGCCTGTGACGATGCACTGTACGATGTTCCCGTGTTCCGGGAGTTCTGCCGGATGCCACGACGCTGATGAACTTCCGTCACCTGCTCGAGGCCCATGATCTGGGTGCCGCCCTCTTTGCCAAAGTCGGCGAACTGTTGTTGGCCAACGGCATGAAGCTCTCGGGCGGCACGATTGTCGATGCCACACTGATTGCGGCACCGCCTTCGACCAAGAACAAAGACAAGAGCCGAGACCCGGAAATGCACCAAACCAAGAAGGGCAACCAATGGCACTTTGGCATGAAGCTGCACATCGGTGCAGACAGCAAAACGGGGCTGGTTCATAGTGCGAGCGTCACCGCTGCCAATGTTCATGACAGCCATGAAGTGCCGAACCTGCTGCATGGCAAGGAAACCCGTTTCTACGGTGACAGCGCTTACCGGGGCAAGGCCCAGCGGGAACGGCTCAACGATCTGGCACCAAAGGCCAAAGACTTTACCAACAAACGCGCCTACAAGAACCGCCCTCTGACCGAGGCGGACAAGGCAACGAACCGGCGCAAGTCCAGTGTCCGCTCCAAGGTAGAGCATCCGTTCCTCATTCTCAAGCGACTCTGGGGCTTTGCCAAGGCACGCTATCGCGGTTTGGCGAAGAACGTCAATCGGGCCTTTGCCATGCTGGCGATGCTCAATATCAACAAATGGGGACGACCGCTTACGGGCGTGGTGCGTCCAACGTAGCCGAAAGGCGGGGAAGAGCCCCGCTTCCGGCCTTAATCCAGTCACGGAAACGATGAAAAACGCTTTATTCCAACTTCTTTCCTCCTATTCCTATTCAATACGTCTCGATATCGGGACTTGTTCGGTATTTCCCTAGCTGTGTGTATTGCCACCAGCCTGACTGAAACGTCATTTCCCGGTCATCGTTCTGTTGGTATCCGACGCCTAAGATGGCATCACCGTCGGATGAAAGACATCCGGCGCGATTAGCCCCAATGTCCCACGGAGAAAGCTATCAGGTTCCTGACGTTGGTGTTAGCACAGCAAGTTCATTTCATCTTAGGAGAAGCAAAATGCTGAAGAAAATGTTAGTCGTTGTCGCCATGAGCGCTGTTGCCGTTAGCGCATTTGCCAATGATTACGCACGCCGAGAAGCAAAGCAGGTGGTCGAACTGAAAGATGGCTCGACCGTCTATGTCTTCGATAGTGGAAAAATGGCGATGGAGTCCAAATTTGGACAAGCTGTGCGCATGGATCCGGGCATGATCATGGAAACCAAGGACGGGCAGAAGATCACCATGGTGGGCGACGAAGTTGCGCGCTTGGGTAGGCTGCTATGGCAGGACTATCGTAGCAACCATTAGTCGACTGCACCCTTTACCGAGACGCGAGCGGTCCTCCACAGGGCCGCTTCCGTTTTGAAGTACCGGAAAAGTGCAACGCTCATGTTCTGTCGTAATTCGGTCTCACTGGCCTGCACCGTTTGCACAATTTGATCAGGCTCAATGTCCACGAATGCCATAGATATTGCTGAATCAAAATGCTTGCTGGAATCATATTTCAATAATTCTCAAGGCGTTAGTGATCGGCATTAGCTTCCTTGCAAGTTCATTCTGACGTCAGCGCCTCGAATACGTCAACGACAGCCGCTATACTGGTGTTCAGAGAATGGAAGCGCCACTTAGCCCTTCGTGGTAACTGCGCCCATTACCCCACAGGCGTTGGCAAACGCGTCGGCTCAGTCTTCGGAATAAGCAACAAGAGTAAGCGTTTGCGGCACCCCCGCTTTCGTTTGCATGCGCTGGATTGGTTTGACTATTGGCCAATCTGATCCAGCTTCTTCTCAATCTGTGCCAGTGGAACCGCTCCCTGTATTCGTTCGCCATCGACAAAGAAAAGCGTCGGGGTGCCGGTGATGGCCAGTTTACGACCGAGTTCAACCGATTTTTCCACGGCGGCAGTATCGCAATCCCCTTTGCCTGTAAGCGGCTTGCCATCCTGCATCCACTCGTTCCATGCCTTCGCCTTGTCGGATGAACACCAGATCTGGTTCGACTTGTCCAGCGAGTCGGGCGAGAGGATCGGATAGAGGAATGTGTAGATAGTAACGTTATCGAGCTTGATCATATCCTTGGCTAATTTCTTGCAATAGCCGCAATTCGGATCTTCAAACGTAGCCAGTATTCGCTTGCCGTCGCCGCGCACCTGCTTGAAGGCAAGATCGAGCGGAAGTTCGGAGAACTTGATCGCGTTGAGCTTCTGCATACGTTCAGCTGAGTAGTTTTTCATCGTCTGGCCGTCAATCAGGGTTCCAGCAATGATCGCGGTCAGTTTCTCGTCGGTGTAGAGAATCTGGCCGTCGGCAAAGACCTCGTAAAGACCGAGATAGGGACTCTTGGTGACGCTGGAAATCTTGGTACCGAGTTTGACCTCCATTGCCGCCTTGACAGTGGCCGACTTGTCCTCGGCCTTGGCTGGCACCTTCTTGGCATCCGTCGCCGCTAGGGCTGACACGCTGAGCGTGACAGCCAGCACGATCGGGAAAAGTTTTTTCAACACGCATTTCTCCGAATGAATGACGACCGAAACGGCTAGGCCATCGAGATTGAATTGGGCAGATGTGGCACTTGCTGTGGCCTCCTCTCCGCGTTTGGGCTGTGAATAGCAAGAGCATTTGGCCCCGTTTTGTCTGATTCCTGAACCGACGTAAGAGACTGTTTTTGGTTGGGATTAACGAAGCGAGTGGAAATATCAAACCAGAACAACGTCGGCCACACGCACGACAATCCTAAGATTCGCACCGTAACAAATGAGTTTATGCATCGGTCGGCTGATTTCGGCGACCACAAAGTAGTTGTCTGGAATGACACCACGTTGTCTGGTTGTCAGGGATAGCTGCCTGAAAGCCGATTGATTCAGACGAACGGTACGTCCGACATATTTATCCAGATGTTGTGTCATGCCGGTTCCCTAAAAACAGT
>JANNNT010000073.1:0-9468 GCA_031398685.1 Rhodocyclaceae bacterium
AAGATGGACGAGAAGAACCACCACCTGCACAAGTCGGTATTCATCGGCGAAGTGAAGGCCGACGGCCAGTTCAACGTCGTCTGGAAGACCCCGGGCCCGGTCAGAGCGCAACCGTGGAGTCCGTTCATTGCGGGTAACGACGTGAAGAAGGACGAGCCGGAAAACATGTAACCCTGTGCCCCCCAACTTCCCCCTTTGCACCCAAGGGTATTTCTCCTGCGGGGCAAAGGGGAGGCGCAGCACCCTGACCGACTGCGACTGGTTCATTGACCCATGAAAAATATTCTTTTTGCTTTCGCGATCGGGTGCTTCGCCTCGCCTGCCTGGGCTGCGCTCGACACCGGGCTGGTGCGCCAGCTGGCCGACGACGATTCGAGCCAGAAGGTTGCCGCTATCCAGAAACTGACGCAGACGGCCGACACGGACACCGTACGCGTTCTCAAAGCCATGGCCGAGGACAGCCTTTTCCTGGCCGAAGACAAAGTCATCATCATCGACGGCGATAAGGCTTTCGACGCCGCGACCGGCACCCCGGTCAAAACACCGAACAACCCCGAGTCGATCACCGTTAACAACCGGATTCGTGGCGAACTGGCCAATGCGCTGGCTGCGCTCAAGCTGTTCGACCCTGACGCCAGCGTTCGTCTGGCTTCGGCTCAAATGCTGCAAAGCAAGGTCAGCCCGAACATGGCACCATTGCTGGCGCGCGCGCTGGAAAAGGAAAGCGACGCCCAGATCAAGGCGCTGCTCGATCTGGCCTACGCCCAGGCCAACCTCGGCCATGCCGACCCCGAGGCTCGGCTGGCCGCCGTCAAGGCACTGGCGGAAACCTCGTCGCCAACCATCAAGAGCGTGCTGTTGCCACTCACCGACAAAGCCAACGAGCCCAATGACAAGGTGCGTTTCGAGGCCATTGCCGCGATCAAGTCCATCGACGGCCGCCTGGCGCTGGCCGAAAACCTGGCGCGCGTCTTTACCGGTCTGTCGCTCGGCAGCATCCTGCTGCTCGGCGCCCTCGGCCTGGCCATCACCTACGGCGTCATGGGCGTGATCAACATGGCGCACGGCGAGTTGCTGATGGTCGGCGCGTATTCCGCCTACGTCATGCAGAGTGTCTTCCGTGCGTATTTTCCGGCAGCCATCGACTGGTATCTGCCAGCCGCCATTCCGGTCGCCTTTTTCGCCGCCGCGCTGGTCGGCGTGGTCATGGAACGCACAGTCATCCGCTGGCTCTACGGTCGCTCGCTGGAAACCCTGCTCGCCACCTGGGGGCTGTCGCTGGTCATGATCCAGACCGCGCGCGTCGTCTTCGGCGCGCAGAACGTCGAGGTGTCCAACCCGAGCTGGATGTCCGGCGGTATCGAACTGTTGCCCAATCTGATCCTCCCCTGGAACCGTATCATCATCGTCGGCTTCGCACTGTTTGTGCTGCTGCTCGTCTGGGTGCTGATGAACAAGACACGTCTCGGCATGTTCGTCCGCGCCGTGACGCAGAACCGCGCGATGGCCGGCTGCGTCGGCGTACCGACCGCCCGCATCGACACAATGGCCTTCGCCCTCGGTGCCGGAATCGCCGGCCTCGGCGGCCTGGCGCTGTCGCAAATTTCCAACGTCGGACCGGACATGGGCCAGGGCTACATCGTCGATTCCTTCATGGTTGTCGTGCTTGGCGGTGTCGGCCAGCTGGCCGGTGCCGTGTGGGCCGCGCTGGGTCTGGGCATTTTCACCAAGCTGCTCGAAGGCTGGTCCGGGGCGGTGATTGCCAAGATCGTGGTCCTCGTTTTCATCATCATTTTCATCCAGAAGCGTCCACAGGGCCTGTTCGCCCTCAAAGGCCGGTTCGCCGAATGAGCGCCGCCATGCACAACTCAATCACCCTGCGCATCCTCACCGCGCTCGACCGCAAGAGCTGGCTGGCGCTGGGCGTCTTCCTGGCCCTGACCCTGCTCATCGTGCCCATCCTGCATCTCGCCGTTCCGCCCGAGAGTGCGTTTTATGTCTCGGCCTACGCCATCACCCTGTTCGGCAAGATCATGTGCTATGCCATCGTCGCCGTGGCGATGGATCTGATCTGGGGCTACGGCGGCATCCTGTCGCTCGGCCATGGCATTTTCTTCGCCCTCGGCGGCTACGCTTTCGGCATGTACCTGATGCGCCAGATCGGGCGCGATGGCAGCTACCAGAGCGATCTGCCCGACTTCATGGTGTTTCTCGACTGGAAGGAGTTGCCCTGGTACTGGAGCGGCAGCGACAGCCTGTGGTGGGTGGCGGCACTGGTCATCGTGGTGCCGGCCATCGTGGCTTTCATCTTTGGTTACTTCGCCTTCCGCTCGCGCATCAAGGGCGTGTATTTCTCGATCATCACCCAGGCGCTGACCTACGCCGCGATGCTGCTTTTCTTCCGCAACGAAACCGGTTTCGGCGGCAACAACGGCTTTACCGACTTCAAACGCATTCTCGGTTACTCCATCACCTCGCCGGACACCCGCCTGGTGCTGTTCGGGCTCACTGCGCTGATGCTGGCGCTGACGCTCGTCTTTGCACGCTGGCTGGTGGCGTCGAAATTCGGCCGGGTGCTGACGGCGATTCGCGATGCCGAGTCACGGGTCATGTTCATCGGCTACAACCCGCTCTGGTACAAGCTCTTTGTGTGGACGCTCTCGGCCATCCTGTGCGGCATTGCCGGCGCGCTGTACGTGCCGCAGGTGGGCATCATCAACCCCTCGGAAATGAGCACGGCCAATTCGATCGAAATCGCCATCTGGGTCGCCGTCGGCGGCCGCGGCACGCTGATCGGGCCGGTCATCGGTGCTTTTGTCGTCAATCTGGCCAAGAGCTGGTTCACCGTTTCTTTCCCCGAATACTGGCTGTTTTTCCTCGGCCTGCTGTTCATTCTGGTCACTCTGCTGTTGCCGCATGGGCTTGTCGGACTCTGGAAGAAGCTCACGTTCAAGCAAGGAACCATCGGATGAACGCACTCAACGCCTATCCCTCGCTGACGGATTTCGATGACAGCAATAGCGAGCAGCTCGCGCACCGCGTCGAACGAGGCGTCCTCGATCTCTCGCACAAGGTTATCCTCTATCTTGAGGAAATCAGCGTCAGCTTCGATGGCTTCAAGGCGCTCAACAATCTCAGCCTGGCCATCGACGGCGGTGAACTGCGCTGCATCATCGGCCCGAACGGTGCCGGCAAGACGACGATGATGGATGTCATTACCGGAAAAACACGGCCCGATTCGGGCACCGCCTATTTCGGCCAGAGCATCGATCTGACGCGACTGACCGAGCCGGAAATCGCCCACGCCGGTATTGGTCGCAAGTTCCAGAAGCCGACGATCTTCGAACAACACAGTGTTTTCGAGAATCTTGAACTGGCGATGAAAACCGACAAACGCGCCTACAAAAGCCTTTTTGCCTGGCTGGGCGACTACGAGCGCGATCGCATCAGCGACACCCTGCGCCAGATCCGCCTCGACGCCCAGGCCGAGCGACCGGCCGGCCTGCTCTCGCACGGCCAGAAGCAGTGGCTTGAAATCGGCATGCTGCTGATGCAGGAACCCAAGTTGCTGCTGCTCGACGAGCCTGTCGCCGGTATGACCGACGACGAAACCATGCGCACCGCTGAACTCTTCGTATCGCTGGCGGGAAAACATTCGCTGCTGGTCGTCGAACACGACATGGCCTTCATCAAGGAGCTCGGAGGAAAGGTGACGGTATTGCACGAAGGATCGGTGCTGGCGGAAGGCGACCTGGACAGCGTCCAGAATGATCAGCGTGTCATTGAAGTTTACCTGGGGCGATAAACATGCTGGTCATCGAAAAGCTCAACCAGTATTACGGCGGCAGTCACATCCTGCGCAACCTCAGTTTCGACGTCCCCATGGGTCAGGTGACCTCACTGCTGGGCCGCAACGGCGTCGGCAAGACAACACTGATGAAATGCCTGATGGGATTGGTCCCCGCCAGAAGCGGAACGTTGAACTTCTGCGGAAAGAACATCACCACCGCCGCGCCGCATAGCCGCGTGTCTCAAGGTATCGGTTACGTCCCGCAGGGTAGGGAAATCTTTTCCTTGCTTACCGTCGAGGAGAACCTGTTGATGGGGCTGGCCACCCAGCCGCGCGGCAGCAAAATCCCGGACCTGGTCTTCGATCTCTTCCCGGTGCTCAAAAACATGTTGAATCGCCGGGGCGGCGATCTCTCCGGCGGTCAGCAGCAACAACTGGCGATCGGCCGCGCGCTGGCCATGAACCCGAAGATACTGATCCTCGACGAGCCGACCGAAGGCATCCAGCCGTCGATCATCAAGGACATCGGACACGCCATCCGCATCGTTGCCCACCGGCACAAGCTGGAGGCGAGCGCGAGCCGGGCGGCCGAGGAACGGGAGGAAATCCAGGACGCCATCCGCAAGGTGGCTGAAACCGAAAGTGTCGCCATTCTTCTGGTCGAGCAGTACTACGATTTCGCCCGCGACCTGGCCGACCATTACCTGCTCATGGAGCGTGGCGAAATCATCATGCGCGGCTTGGGTTGCGACATGGACAAGGATGGTGTGCGCGAAGCGCTGGCAGTCTGATTGATAGTATCCTTGAGCCCATGATTCCGCTTGACCGAACCCTGCAGCAATTGCCCCGCTGGGAAGCCGAACTTGCCCTCGAGTTCGAGAACCGCAATGGAGCGACACGCCTGACCGGTTGCCGCCATCGTGGGCCGCTGCGTGTTCAAAAGGCCCTTTACCCGGAAGGCGATTCGGTCTGCCAGGCGATTCTGCTGCATCCGCCCTCAGGCATTGCTGGCGGCGACCAACTGCGCATCGCCGCCAGCGTCGGTCAGCACGCCCATGCCCAGCTCACCACGCCGGGCGCCGGCAAGTGGTACCGTTCCGGCGGCCCGGAAGCCTCGCAATCCATTGATTTCAGGGTCGCCAGCGGCGGCATCCTCGAATGGCTGCCGCAGGAAACCATCGTCTTCAACGGCGCCAAAAGCCGCATGGATACCGGTGTCCAGCTCGCAGCCGACAGCCGCTACCTGGGCTGGGAGATTCTCTGCCTTGGACGCCGTGCCTCCGGCGAACGCTTTGCTCACGGTCACCTCGGCCTGCACACGCGCCTTGAGCGCAACGGCTCGCCGCTATGGCTGGAACGCGGAACCATCGCCGGAAATGATCCGATGCTGGACAGCCTGACCGGCTGGGCGGGAAACAGCGTATGCGGCACCCTGTTGGCCACGCTGCCGCCCGCACTGGAACCCGCGCCGCTACGTGAAGCCTGCCGCGCCTTGGCGCCCGCCGATGGGGCCGAACACGGCCTCACTGCCCTCCCCGGTTTGCTGGTGGCGCGCTATCTCGGTCACAACAGCGAAGCGGCCCGGCATTGGTTGATCGAACTCTGGCGCGTGCTGCGCCCGGCCTTGTTGGGCCGACCCGCCATTCCGCCCCGCATCTGGACCACTTGAAATTTCAGGAGACTGTATGGAACTGACCCCCCGCGAGAAAGACAAGCTGCTGATTTTTACTGCCGGCTTGCTCGCCGAACGGCGCAAGGCGCGAGGGCTGAAACTCAACTACCCGGAGGCGGTGGCGCTGATCAGTTGCGCGATCATGGAAGGCGCCCGCGACGGCCGCAGCGTGGCCGAACTGATGAGTGAAGGAACCCGGATTCTGGCGCGCGACGACGTGATGGAGGGAATACCGGAAATGATCCCCGAAATCCAGGTCGAAGCCACCTTCCCGGACGGCACCAAGCTGGTCACCGTCCACAACCCGATTGTCTGAGGAGCGCATGATGATTCCAGGTGAAATGCGGGTTGAACCCGGCGAACTCGAACTCAACAAAGACCGGCCTACGCTGACGCTGGTCGTCGCCAATACCGGCGACCGCCCCATCCAGGTCGGTTCGCATTACCACTTCTATGAGACCAACGCGGCCCTGAGCTTCGACCGTGAAATGGCCAAAGGCTTCCGCCTCGACATCGCCGCCGGCACCGCCGTGCGCTTCGAACCCGGGCAGACGCGCACCGTGCAGCTCGTCGCGCTGGCCGGCGAGCGCAAGGTTTATGGTTTCCGCGGCCTCATTCAAGGAGCGCTGTCATGAGCACGAAAATCGGCCGACAGGCCTACGCCGAAATGTTCGGCCCGACCGTTGGCGATCGCCTGCGTCTGGCCGACACCGAGCTCTTCATCGAAGTTGAGAAAGATTTCACGATCTACGGCGAGGAAGTGAAATTCGGCGGCGGCAAAGTCATCCGCGACGGCATGGGCCAGAGTCAGCGCGCATCGGCCACATGCGCCGAAGTCGTTGATACCGTCATCACCAACGCCCTGATCATCGACGCCGTCACCGGCATCATCAAGGCCGATATCGGCTTGAAAGACGGGCGCATCGCCGCCATCGGCAAGGCCGGCAATCCGGACATCCAGCCGGGAGTCGATATCATCATCGGCCCCGGCACCGAAGTCATCGCCGGCGAAGGCATGATCGTCACCGCCGGCGGCATCGACAGCCACATCCATTTCATCTGTCCGCAGCAGATCGAGGATGCGCAGATGTCGGGCATCACCACCATGCTCGGCGGCGGCACCGGCCCGGCCACCGGCACCTTCGCCACCACCTGTACGCCGGGTCCGTGGCATATCCAGCGCATGCTGGAAGCGGCCGACGCCTTCCCGATGAACCTTGGTTTCTTTGGCAAAGGCAACGCCAGTCTGCCGGAAGCTCTGCGCGAACAGGTCGAAGCCGGCGCCATGGGCTTGAAGCTGCACGAGGACTGGGGTACGACACCGGCGGCCATCGACTGCTGCCTGTCGGTGGCCGACGAGATGGACGTGCAGGTCGCCATCCACACCGACACATTGAACGAATCCGGCTTTGTCGAAACGACGCTTGACGCCTTCAAGGGCCGCACCATCCACACCTTCCACACTGAAGGCGCGGGCGGCGGCCACGCGCCGGACATCATCCGTGCCGCCGGCCTGCCCAACGTACTGCCCAGCTCGACCAACCCGACCATGCCGTACACGGTGAACACCATCGACGAACATCTCGACATGCTGATGGTCTGCCACCACCTCGATCCGTCAATTGCCGAGGACATCGCTTTTGCCGAGTCGCGCATCCGCCGCGAGACGATTGCCGCCGAAGACATCCTGCACGACCTCGGTGCCTTCTCGATGATGAGCTCGGATTCGCAGGCCATGGGACGCGTCGGCGAAGTGATCATCCGTACCTGGCAGACGGCGCACAAGATGAAGGTACAGCGCGGGTGGCTCGCGCCCCATCCTCACCCCCTGCCCCTCCACTTGAAGGAGAGGGGAGATACGACTCCTGCTGTGCAGGAGAAAGCCACAAACGACAACTTCCGCGTCAAACGCTACATCGCCAAATACACCATCAACCCGGCCATTACGCACGGCATCGCACACACTGTCGGCTCGCTTGAAGTCGGCAAGCTGGCCGACCTGGTGGTGTGGAAACCGGCCTTCTTCGGCGTCAAGCCGAGCCTGATCCTCAAGGGCGGGATGATCGCCGCCGCGGCCATGGGCGACCCCAACGCTTCGATTCCGACCCCGCAGCCGGTGCACTACCGCCCGATGTTCGGCAGCTTCGGCAAAGCGCTGAAGACGTCGGTAACCTTTGTTTCGCAGGCGGCGCTGAAGAATCCGGCGGTGCAGGCACTGGGGCTGATGAAGCCACTGGTCGCCGTCTCCGGCACACGCGGTCTGCAAAAATCGGACATGGTGCACAATGGCGCCACTCCGAAGATCGACGTCGATCCCGAAACCTACGCAGTGCGCGCCGACGGCGAACTGCTGATCTGCGAACCGGCCAGCTCGTTGCCGATGACCCAACGCTACTTCCTCTTTTGACCAACACTCTGACCATGCTTATCCTCAACCGAAAAACAGACCAGCCGGCCAGCGACAGCGTTGCGCTGGCTTACGACGAACGCAAACGCAGCCGCTTGCGCGTCACCCTTGCCTCGGGTGCCGAAGCCGGCATCTTTCTGGAACGAGGCGACCATCTGCACGGCGGCGACCGGCTGCTCTCCGAAGACGGCGGCACCGTCGTCGAAATCGTCGCCGCGCCGGAAAAACTGATCGAAGCTCTCGCCGAGACGCCTCTGCTATTTGCCCGCGCCGCCTACCACCTCGGTAACCGCCACGTACCGGTGCAGATCATTCCAGAACGAGATGACGGAAAAGCGGGCGGCCGGCTCCGCTTCCAGACCGATCATGTGCTGGCCGAGATGGTTCGCGGTCTTGGCTGTAGCGCCGAAGAAACTGAAGCGCCATTTCAACCGGAATCGGGTGCTTATGGCGCCAATTCGGGCGCACATGGCGGTCATCACCATGAGGGGAACGATAGTGACCTGCACGATCCCGGCCACGGCCCGCACCGGTCGCTGCCGAAGATCCACCAGTTCAAGCCGGGCCAACGCTCGTGAATGCCAGCCCGAACCTGACATTGATCCGCCTGTTGCAACTGACCAGCCCGACCCTGCCGGTCGGTGCCTACACCTATTCGCAAGGACTCGAATGGGCGGTGGAATCCGGCCGCATCCGAGACGAGGCCAGCGCCGGGCCCTGGATCGTCGATTTGCTGCACCATGGCATCGGCCACTTCGAAGCCCCGCTGCTCGTGCACCTGATGCAGCACTGGGCAAACACCGATGGCGGCGAACTGAAGCGTCTCAACGCCGACTTCCTGGCCAGCCGGGAAAGCGCAGAATTACGTGCCGAAACCTTGCAGATGGGCTTCTCGCTTAACCGGCTGCTAGCCGACCTGCGCGACCCGGCGTTGACGCCGATGCGCAGGGTGCTCGCCGACTGGCCGGAAATCGCCTTTCCCACCGTCTGGGCAGGCCTTGCCGCCGCCTGGGAAATTGAACCGCTGGCGGCGGTCTCCGGCTACCTGTGGTCATGGGCGGAAAACCAGGTCATGGCGGCGCTCAAGGCCGTTCCGCTCGGCCAGGCCGCCGGTCAGCGCCTGCTGGCCGAACTTGGCGGGCACATCCCGTCGGTTGCCGAAGCCGCCAAAAATTTGCCGGAGGTGGCATGGTCCAATTTCACCCCGGCATTTGCCATTTGCAGCGTCCGCCACGAAACTCAATACTCACGACTCTTCCGATCCTGATCAATCATGACTATGCCCACTTCAAACCAGACGTCCATTACCCGCTCCGCCCCATTGCGCGTAGGAATCGGCGGCCCCGTCGGCTCCGGCAAGACCGCACTAACCCTGGCACTGTGCCTGGCGCTACGCGAGCAGATCGACATGGCGGTGGTCACCAACGACATCTACACGGCCGAGGATGCCAAGTTCCTCGTCAGTCATTCGGCGTTGCCGCCCGAACGCATTATCGGTGTCGAAACCGGCGGTTGCCCGCATACGGCCATCCGCGAAGACGCGTCGATCAATCTCGAAGCCATCGATCGCCTGCAACGCGCCTTCCCCGAGGTGCAACT
>JANNNT010000573.1:0-3079 GCA_031398685.1 Rhodocyclaceae bacterium
CAGCATGGCGGCGCGCGCGTCGCCCTCGCAGTTCATGAAGTCGGTCCACCACTGGCCGAGTTCAACATCAACTTCGCCCGATTCGGCACGCAGCAGGAGGAAGTCGTAGCCGGCCTTGAAGCGCGGCTGTTCGAGCACGCCGTAAGGGCGCTTGCCAGAACGTTGCTCAAAACGCGGCTGCAGCGACCAGATGTCCTTGATGTCGCCGGCAATGCGTCGGGTGATGGCGAGTTTTTCGGCCTGTACGTCGAGCACCTCGTCCATGGCCAGGAAGAGCGCCGGCATCGGTCGTTCGCCGCCGGCCTTGAGGACCTCCCACTTGGCCAGTACTTCGTGCCAGAGCAGAGTGGCGAAGAGGAAACCGGGGGAGGTCGGTTTGCCGTCACGCACGCGCTGGTCGGTATTCTCCAGTGCCAGCATGACGAAACGCTCGCCGAGCGGCTGGTCGAGAATCACGTCAAGCAGTGGCAGCAGGCCGTGATGCAGGCCTTCGACACGGAGCTGGGTCACGCACTTCACGGCGTAGCCGGACGTCAGCAGCTTGAGCATCTCGTCAAACAGGCGCGAGGGTGGAACGTTTTCGATCAATTCGGCCAGTTCGCGGATCGGACGGCTGGCTTCCGGGTCGATGGTCAGGCTCAGCTTGGCGGCCAGACGCACGGCGCGCAGCATGCGCACCGGGTCTTCGCGGTAGCGGGTTTTCGGGTCGCCGATCATGCGCAGGGTTTTCTGCTTCAGATCAGCCACGCCGTGGTGGTAGTCGATGATTGTTTCGGAGGTCGGGTCGAAATAAAGCGCATTGACCGTGAAGTCGCGCCTCGCCGCATCGTCCTTTTCGCTGCCGAAAACATTGTCGCGCAGCACGCGCCCGTGATTGTCCGTCTGCGCCTTGCTGCCGCTATGCTGATCGTGGTGACCGCGGAAGGTAGTGACCTCGATGGTTTCCGAACCCATCATCACATGCACGATCTGGAAGCGGCGGCCGATGATGCGCGAGCGGCGGAAACAGTGGCGAACCTGTTCCGGCGTGGCGTTGGTGGCGACGTCGTAATCCTTGGGGGTGATGCCGGCGAGCAGATCGCGTACCGCGCCGCCAACAACATACGCTTTGTAGCCATGCTCTTGCAGCGTTTCGACGGTACGCCGGCTGCCGCTGCTGATGTCGTCGCGGCGGATGCCGTGTTTGCCAACGCTGAGAATGGCGGGTTCGCCGGAGGCGCCCAGTGTCTTGCGTCCGAGGACGCGGGATATGAATTTGCGAATCATCGCTCGTTTCTTCTTATGTTGCGGTACAGCAAAAGTGCGTAATGATAACGGATTGTTTTCAGAAAATCAGGCGCTTATGTTCATTAAATGGCGGTTAGCCGTGCAGGTTCAGGATCGTCCAGCCGGCGGCTTCGGCGTGGGCACGCAGGGTGCTGTCTGGATCAACGGCTATCGGGTCGCTGACCAGAGACAGCAGCGGCAAGTCGTTGAGCGAGTCACTGTAGAACCAGCTGCGCTCGAAGTTGCCCCACCACAACCCCATCGACTCCAGCCAGTCGGCGACGCGGGTGACCTTGCCCTCTCGGAAGGCCGGCGTACCGCGTGGCTGCCCGGTGAACTGGCCGTTCTCTTGTGCCGGAATGGTGGCGATCAGATGCGGAATGTTCAGTTCGCGGCTGATCGGGCCGGTAACGAAACTGTTGGTGGCGGTAACGAGGGCGCACAGATCGCCGTTGTCCTGATGGCGTTTGACCAGATCGCGCGCCTTCTGCTTCAGCATCGGGCGAATGCGTGTGGCCATGAAATCAGCGTGCCAGGTTTCCAGATCAGCACGTGAATTCTGGGCCAGAGGCTGCAGCTGAAAATCGAGAAACTCGATGATATCCAAGGTGCCGGCCTTGTACTGCTCGTAGAATTCGTCGTTGCGTTTTTGGAAGATGTCATGGTCGAGAACGCCGGTGCTGACCAGATGCTGCGTCCATTCATAGTCGCTGTCGCCGGAAAGCAGGGTGTTGTCGAGGTCAAATAAAGCCAGTTGCATTGTTTTCTTTCAGATCCGTCATTGATTCAGCGTGGCGTGCAAAACTTCACGCAGCAGAGGCATGGTGATGACTCGCTTGTGTTCCAGCGAGTAGCGGTCAAGCGCCGTGAGCAAAGCCGTGAGGCTGCGCATGTCACGCGGGGCGTGAGCCAGCAGGTAGTTGAGCGCGTCCGGCGGCAGACGCAAAGCACGCGCTGTGCTTTGCGTCGTGAGCGCTTCGATTTTTTCGAGGTCGGTCAGGGCGTGTACACGATAAATCAGGCCGGAACCGAGTCGCGTACGCAAATCCTCGCGCAAAACCAGTTGCTGCGGCGGCTGGGTGGCGGACGTGAGCAGGCGGCCGCCAGCCGCACGCAGGCGATTGAACAGGTTGAAGAGAGCAATCTGCCCCCGTTCGCTCAGTACTTCAACGCCGTCCACGGCGTGGAAGGACGCGGTTTCGTCAAGTTGCGTCAGATCGGAGTCGGCCGCGGCATCGCTATATTGGGCTTCGCTGGCGCGCAACAAATGCGTCTTGCCCGCTCCGGCTTCTCCCCACAGAAACAACGAAGGTTCAAGGTTGTCCGGGGCCAGCCAGGCGGCAAGGCCAGTCAGTGCTTCTCCATTGCCGCCGGCAACAAAGTTATCGAGGCGGGGAGGGGCTTCCGGCAGGAGATCGAGGATCAGTTGGCGCATGGTGAGGGAGCAGTTCGTAACGGTGCGGGCAGCACGCGAGACGGCTATTTCGGATAAAATTCCGACTTTTGCAAATGAAGTCGCGGATTTTACCACTACCTCGCCTTCACAAGCCTCGTTCGGGACGACTTACACCATGACTCAGCAATCGAAGCAATCACTTTCCTATCGGGATGCCGGCGTTGATATCAGTGCCGGTGATGAACTCGTCGAACGCATCAAGCCGTTTGCCAAGAAGACCCTGCGCGAAGGTGTGCTCAGTGGCCTGGGCGGTTTTGGCGCGCTGTTCGAGGTACCCAAGCGTTATCGCGAACCGGTGCTGGTGTCCGGTACCGACGGCGTGGGAACCAAGCTCAAGCTGGCTTTTGACCTCAATCG
>JANNNT010000615.1:0-1638 GCA_031398685.1 Rhodocyclaceae bacterium
CGAAATCCTGCGCGACGATCCGAAGATGCACCTGGCCGACCGCGAGCGCTTTCTCTCGCTGGTGGTCAGCGAGACCGAGCGGCTGACCCGGCTGGTCAACCAGACGCTCGATCTGGCCAAGATCGAGTCGAGCAACGCCGAATGGCACGCTAGCGCAGTCGATCTGAAGGGGCTCATCGAACAGTCGGTGGCGGCGACCAGCCAGCTGTTCCGCGAGCGGGGCGCGCGCATCGAACTGGATCTGCCGCAGCAGCCGCCGCTGATCCGCGCCGATCACGACCGGCTGATCCAGGTGATGCTGAACCTGCTGTCGAACGCGGTGAAATTCCTTCCGCTCAAGTCGGGGTGGGTGCGGGTAAACCTGCGTGCTGTGGCGGAAGGCCTTGAGGTGAGCGTGGCCGACAACGGACCGGGAATCCGCCCGGAGGATCAACAGATTATTTTTGAAAAATTCCGCCAGGTCGGCGATACGATGACCGGCAAGCCGGCCGGTACCGGCCTCGGTTTGCCGATCAGCCGCCGTATCATCGAGCATTTCGGCGGACGCCTGTGGGTCGAAAGTGTACCGGGGGAAGGTGCGACGTTTCGTTTTTTCCTGCCTTTCGTGCAGGCTGAGATCTAAATCTTTAAAAGCAGTTAACCACAGCGAACACGGCGAACACGGCGAAAAGACAATGGCCTATATCGTTTTAACAAATCACCCGATACGTGATGTAGAAAATCACATAAAACTGAGGTTTTTCGCCGTGCCCGCCGTGTCGCCGTGGTTAGAACTGATGTTTTTGGTATCAACGGAGAAAACATGACCAAAAAAGTGCTGATTGCCGACGATGAACCGAATATCGTCATTTCCCTTGAGTTTTTGCTGCGCCGCGAAGGGTTTGAAGTTCTGGTTGCGGTCGATGGCGAGGAGGCGCTGGCCAAGGCGCGTGCCGAGAAGCCCGATCTGGTACTGCTCGACGTGATGATGCCGAAGATGAACGGCTTCGATGTCTGCCAGGCGCTGCGCGCCGATCCCGAGCTGGCCGGCATGCGCGTGCTGATGCTCACGGCCAAGGGGCGCGATACCGAAGTCAGCAAGGGTCTGGGGCTGGGCGCCGATGCCTATGTCACCAAGCCCTTTTCGACCAAGGAGCTGGTGACGCAGATTCGCTCCTTACTGGATATCTAAGTGCGTCCGTCGCGCCAGTTGGCGCTGGCGACGGCAGCGGCTTGCCTCTTCGTTGCCGCCCTTGTTACAGCCACCGCCGCCCTGCTACTGATGGGCAGCGCGGATGAAAGCAGCTCCGCTGCCGAAGGGCGAATCGTCGGCGTGGTGGCGCTCACGCTGGCCGCCTGCGCGCTGGCCTGGTCGATTGTGTCCGAGCTGCATGCGCGTTACGTGCGTGCACCCTTGCGCATGGCCGAGAAAGTCGAGGCGCTGGTCACCAGCAACGGCGTTCACCTGGGCGAGTACGGCGCGCCCGAGTTGCAGGCGCTCGGTCGCGCCGTCAACCGGCTGGCCGCCGCCCGTGATCTGCTCGCAGGCGATGTAGCGGCGCGCGTGCACGCCGCGCAGGCCTCGCTCGAAGAAGAACGCAGCCGCCTCGCGGCGTTGATGGCCGAGCTCGATCAGAGTGTCGTCGTATGCAATCTCGA
>JANNNT010000645.1:0-13133 GCA_031398685.1 Rhodocyclaceae bacterium
TGCCGACCTCGATCTGCCGCTTGAAATCCTTGCTGCTGTTGGCATGCGACAGATCGACCATGAGCCGTGCAGCCAATGCCGAGGCTGCAATTTCTTTAGCCGCCGCATCAACATGTGCGGCATCATAGTTGGGCTCCTGGCCGCCACGCAGGATGACATGGCAATCCTCGTTGCCCGAGGTCGAAACAATCGCCGAATGCCCCCCCTTCGTCACCGAGAGGAAGTGATGTGGCGACTGCGCGGCACGGATCGCGTCAATGGCGATATGCACGTTGCCATCGGTACCGTTCTTGAATCCAACCGGACACGACAGCCCCGAAGCCAGTTCGCGATGCACCTGCGACTCGGTGGTACGCGCACCGATTGCTCCCCAGGCGATCAAGTCCGCCGTGTATTGCGGCGTAATCGTATCGAGAAATTCCGTTGCGCACGGCAAGCCCATATCGCAGATTTCGAGCAACAGCCCACGCGCCAGGCGCAAGCCCTCGTTAATGCGAAAACTGTTATCCAGACGCGGGTCGTTGATCAAGCCCTTCCAGCCCACCGTCGTACGCGGCTTTTCAAAATACACGCGCATCACGATCAGCAGATCCTTCTCGAAACGCGGCACTTCGTTCTGCAGGCGTCTGGCGTAGTCCATGGCCAGGTCAACGTCGTGAATCGAGCATGGCCCGATCACCACCAGCAAACGATCGTCCGCGCCATGCAGGATACGGTGAATGGCCTGACGTGCGTTGTAGGTCGTCTGCGCGGCCTGAACACCGACCGGAAACTCGCGAAAAACATGGGCCGGCGGTACCAGCTCCTTGATTTCCTTGATACGAAGATCGTCAGTATTCGGTTTGCTTATCGGGTTCATGAACCATCCTCTGGCGGAATAACAGATCTTGGAAGGGAATTGATTTTACTCGAAGAGCCGGACTCCCCACATCACATCCTGGGACGATGGTCTCGAAACATGCAATGCATCAGGGCGCAACCCAATAAATACGGACGCATTCGGGGTCAATGCCTGGAGAACCAATGTTCACACCAATTTCAGGACATCGTGCGCTGGAGAGCGGTGTAGGAGCCCAGTTTTACTGGGCGATTGCCGCTTATCGCGCAGAAATCCGACCAAAGGAAGTGCAGAGCTGCGCTCCTACAAAAACCGCTGGCCGACGTTTACGCCGTACCGCCCACCGTCAGCCCGTCAATGCGCAAAGTCGGCTGGCCGACGCCGACCGGAACGCTCTGCCCGTCCTTGCCGCAGGTGCCGACACCTGGGTCGAGGCGCATGTCGTTACCGATCATCGAGACCTGATTCATCGCCTCCGGCCCGCTGCCAATCAGTGTCGCGCCCTTGACCGGGAACGTCACCTTGCCGTCCTCGATCATGTAGGCTTCGGACATCGAAAAAACGAATTTTCCGTTGGTGATATCGACCTGGCCGCCGCCGAAATTGACCGCGTAAATCCCTTTCTTCACCGACTTGATGATTTCATCAACGCTCTTGTCGCCGTTGAGCATCGAGGTGTTCGTCATGCGCGGCAGTGGCAGATGAGCGAAGGATTCGCGACGGCCGTTGCCGGTCGGTGCAACGCCCATCAGCCGGGCATTGAGGCTGTCCTGCATATAACACTTGAGGATACCGTCCTCGATCAGCACCGTGCGTTGCGTTGGATTGCCTTCGTCGTCGATATTGAGCGAGCCGCGGCGATCCGGAACCGTGCCGTCATCGATCACGGTCACACCTTTTGACGCCACGCGGCTGCCGATTCGGCCAGCAAAAGTCGAACTGCCCTTGCGGTTGAAATCGCCCTCCAGGCCGTGGCCGACGGCCTCGTGCAAGAGGATTCCGGGCCAGCCCGAACCGAGCACGACGGTCATCGTACCGGCCGGCGCGGGGCGCGCATCGAGGTTGGTTACGGCCTGATGCACCGCCTCGTGCGCGTAGCCGCGCAGCATGGCGTCGCTGAAGTAGCTATAATCGGTACGTCCGCCGCCTCCGGCCGATCCCTGCTCGCGATTGCCGCCCTCGCCTTCGACGATGACGGTGATCGACACCCGCACCAGCGGCCGGATATCCGCCGCCAGACGGCCATCGCTGCCGGCCACCAGCACGACTTCATATTCACCGGCGATATGCGCCATGACCTGCGTCACGCGCGAGTCTTCTGCGCGTGCATAGGTTTCCAGCCGTTCGAGCAGCTTCACCTTGGCCGTTGCATCCAGCGATGCCAGGGGATCAAGCGGCACATAGAGCGTGTGCCCGACCTTCTTTTTCAATGCCGGCACTTTCCGCTGTTGACCGGCCGCCGCAATGGCGCGTACGGCCGTAGCCGCATCGCCAAGTGCCTGCAGACTGATATCGTCGGAGTAGGCAAAAGCGGTCTTTTCGCCCGAGATGGCGCGCAGCCCCACGCCCTCATCGATGTTGAAGCTTCCCGACTTGACGATCCCCTCTTCCAGGCTCCACGCCTCGGAGCGGCTGTACTGAAAATAGAGATCGGCGTAATCGACGTCATGCGCCATGATTTGGCCGAAGACCTTGTTCAGGTCGGCGACGTCCAGGCCATAAGGGGTAAGCAGGGTTTTCTGCGCCTGCACGAGCAGGGATTGGGCTTTTGCGGTCATGATTTTTCCGATTTGCGGTAATTCAAAATAAACACACTACATCACCCGATGCGTCAACGCCGGCAAACTGGCGCGGACATCGGCAATCCGGGCATGATCAAGCTCTCCGATCACCACGCCCGGCCCTTTGGGCAAGCGATCAAGAATCTCGCCCCAGGGGTCGATCAGCATGCTGTTGCCGTGTGTTTCGCGGCCATTTTCGTGTTTGCCGCCCTGGGCGACGGCCAGCACGTAGCACTGGTTTTCGATGGCCCGGGCACGCAGCAGGATTTCCCAGTGGGCGCGTCCCGTTGTCTCGGTAAACGCGGCCGGGATGACCAGCAAGTCGGCAACCCCCAGCGCACGATACAACTCCGGGAACCTCATGTCATAGCAGATCGAAAGTCCGACCCGCCCGAATGGCGCCTCAAAGGCCACCAGCTGACTGCCCGGCTCGATCGTCGCGCTTTCGTTGTAGCGCTCGGCGCCCTTCTGAAAACCGAACAGATGGATCTTGTCATAGCGAACCACGCGCTCACCCTGCGGGTTGTAGACCAGGCTCGAATTAAGCATTTTGTCCGGCGCACTAGCGATCAAAGGCATCGAGCCACCAACCAGCCAGATGCCGTGCTGGCGTGCCGTTCCGGAGAGAAAATCCTGAATCGGTCCGACGCCATCCGCCTCGCGCACCCTGACTTTTTCGCCGTCGTTCATGCCCATGATCGGGAAGTACTCGGGCAGGGCAACCAGCGTTGCGCCCCGCGCCGCCGCTTCGGCGATCAGCGTAGCCGCGATGTGCAAATTCTCGTCAACCCGCGGCGTCGACAGCATCTGCACGGCAGCGACCAGTGCGTTTATCAACACCTTTGGCGACTCACTGAGCGGGAGGCTCATTGGCAACTCCTGTTGAATTGGGAATAGTCGGCAAGCGCGGCGTGGTCGCCGGCGTCACCCGACCCGAAATTTTTTCGACTTTGGGATCATCCCACGTTCCGGTCACGAGATAATCAAAACCGAACATCTGATTGAGCGGATTCTGCAGCATCTTGTGCGCCACCCACGTCGCCACACCCGCAATTGGATTGATCAGTGCCACGCCGAGCGCGGCGGTACCGCCCAGTTCCGGCTGAACGTTGACATTGAGCCGCTGCGTTTCATGCTTCAGATCGACCTCGCCGCGCATGAGCACCCGCGCCGACGGCCCGTCGATCTGCAGGCGTTCCGTCCGCATCAAGCCATTCTGGATCGCCAATTTGCTGGTCATGCTGTCGAAGGAAAACCCCTCGCTGAAAACGTCCTTGAAATCGAGCGAGATTCGCCGTGGCAGCCCTTGCAGGCTGATCAGACCAAGCAGTTTACCGGCTGCCCCGGGGTCAAGCTTGACGAACTGGCCCTTGCCCGCCTCAAGATTCATTTCCCCGCTCAATGACTCGAAGTCGAGATCAACCGGTGAGCCATTCCAGCCAATTTTCCCGCCCAGCTGAGCCGTTCCGGCCCGTACTGCACCCGGATAACCCAGGCGTTCGAGCAGTTTGCCGACATCGGTGCTATCAATCTTGAAATCGAGCTGCGTACGATTTTTCCCGCCACCGATTTGCCATTGACCGCTACCCGTAAGATTGCCAGCAGGATTGCCGGCCTGAATCTTGTTCAGACGCCAGACCCCGCCTTCGTTGCGGGCCTGCACTTCAAGCCGGCCAAAACGGCGCGCACCCAGCGAAAAATCGTCGGCCACGACATCGAGCGCCGGCAGTTCCTTGATCGCCTCCACAGTACCGGTATTGGCGGTCCCGGTCGAAGGATCAATCGTCAACTGCTTCAAGCGAGCCGTCAGTTTGCCTAAACCTTCCTTGTCCCACTGAAGGTCACCGCTGGCCTGACGCGAACTCAAACGGATCTTCCACTGCTCCGGCGCTGAGGAGGCCGCCAGATCAACATCCTTGAAGTGCCGCCCCAGAAGAAGGACATCTTCTGCCTTGACACTGACCGAATCCACCAGCGGCGATGAGGGCGCTGAAGTCCCCTCAACCACCGGGGTAGTAGCGGGGGAACGCAACACCCGTCGCCAGGAATCCAGATCCACGTTTTTCGCGGTCAAGCCCAGAGCGACGCCCTTCTCGGGCATCTGCAGTGGCCGCCCGACGGCGATCGCCCCGCGTTCAACGACAAAACCCTCGTTCTTCTTGCCACGGAGCAACTGCAGGGTAAGCACGTTGCCGAGCGAGGCCCTGATCTGATCGCGCACCGACGAATCTGCCGTATTTCCCTGGCTTCCCAACACCCCCGAAAGCAGCTCTTTTTCAAAACGCAAGGGCAAGGCGTCGCCAGCGGCTTTGCCGAGAGGTTCGGGGAAAGTCGACGCCAATCCGACCAGCGTCGATTCAACCACCAGATCGGCGTTACGCTTGTTGATGCGCACTTCTCCCCGATACGGCGTCGTCCCCGACAGATTCTCCAGAAGCGGCGAATCCGCCTGCTTGCGCAACTCGGCGATGTTGATCGAACCGTTGGCGGTAATCAGCACCTTGCCGTCTTTCTGCAAGCCGCCCTTGATCTTGAGCGGCCCGCCAAAGAGCGTGCCATTAATCTCCGGGACCCGCAAATCGCTCCCGGAGAATTGCACGCTGCCATTCACCTGCCGGATGGGCGGCAACGCGGCATCAACCGCCACTTCATTGTTCTGGAAGTGATACGTGCCGGTTATCTTCGATTCCCCCAGCTTCGCCTCGTCGAGCGGAATCACCAGACCCAGATCAAGGTGCCCATTCCCGCTGGCGCGCATATCCTCGGTGAAATGATCGATTCGCTCGGCCACCGGACTTTTCTCGATAAACGTGAGGAACTCGGAGGTTGGCCCATCGGCGTTCCCCTTGACGATCAAGGTGGAAATCGGCGCATCGAAATTGGGAATCTCGGCACGTGTTTTCGAGAGTTTCGCGCCGAGAATCATTCCCTGATGCGCATCGACGATCATGCCATTGCCTTCGAAACGCAAATCGCCGTGGATCCCGTCGATTCGCGGCCAGCCTGTTCCGTAATCAAGCACAACGTCCCGTGCCTTGACCGTCACCAGAAACTGGCCTTTGCGCTTGTCCAGAAACGGGAAGTCACTGAGATCGCCTTTAAGGATAAGTTTCGCCTCACTGGAACCACCCGCCAGCAGGGAGTCCCGCAGCCAGTTGCGGGCCCCCGCCCCCACCGCATGCGGCATGAAGCGCCAGACCGCGCGTGCATCGCCACGCGTCAGCGCCGCCGTGAGATCGATACTGCCCGGCCCTTCTCCGCTAGTGCGGTACGTGCCCTGCGCCGAGCCAGCAGCCTCCGGACCGGCAAATTCGACACGCGACAGCTCGGCCTGCAATTCACCCTTGTTGAGCGTCCACTTGGCCTGCGCACTCAGCGAATCGAGTTCAATCAGCGGCACGGGAAAAACGCTCGGCAGATCAAACGTCGATTTCTGCGCGTTAAGGGTGGCACTGCCGCCCTTTTCACTGGCCTCAAGCATTCCGGACAAACCGGAAAATCCCGGGAAATAGCCCTGGGCCTTGAGCGCCAGTCCCTTAAATCCGGTTTTCAGGGAATAGGTCTGCAAACGGCTGGCATCCCCCTTCCATTTGGCACTCAAGCCCGCAACCTGTCCCTGCGGAGCGTAATCAGTCAACAACTGCCGCGATTGCGCATCAAACGGGAAGTGCTCGGCGAGCCTGGCCAACGCACCCAGATCAAGCCGGCTGACGCTGGCACTGCCGACGACACTCGTGCCGTCGGCTTGAGGTTGCCAATCAACGTGAAAATCCATCGGCTCGATACGTAGCGACTCGCGTGATTCGTTGTTTTGTGTCGTATCGGCGCGCGTCGCCAGCGCGATGTCCCACCCGTTCGCCTCGAAACCGGTCGCCAAAAACCGGCCGCCAATACGCCCGGACATGGTTTCAAGCTCAAGCGTGGGAAGATCCTGCGCAAAGCGCAGGCTCACGTCCTGGAGCGATACATCCGCCGTAATGTCGCGCAAGCCGCCCTGCGCAAAGCCGAACCAGGCGCGCAAGGCACCGCGACCACGCGGAAGGGCGACCGGGTAGTCCACCCACTGCCGCCAGACCGCCAGATCCGTGTACCCGATCTCGGCATACGCCTGCCCCGACCACAAGGCCATCTGCTCGATATCCGTTCCCTGGAAATCGCCACGAAAGTCGATCCTGGAGGCAAGCCCTTCGGGCGGCAGTGCCGTCAAACCGAAACGATGATTCCGCCCGTCATTGTCGAGCGCCAGGCTAAGGTCTTCGAGGATCAGTGCCGGCGCATGGCGCAGCTCGTCTTCCCAGACCAGGGTTGCCCCATGGATACGGATGCGCCGTTGCGCCAGAATCCAGTCGGAAACCGTGTTATCACTTTGCGACTGGCTGAGCGGAATGCCCGCGACAAACAAACGGCCCGCGCCGTCGCGACGCAAATTGAGCGTCGGCTCGTCGATGCGCAACAAGCGCAGCTGGAGCTGTCCGGTCGGCACCGACCACCAGGAAAGAATCGCCTGGACCTGTGAGAAAGCGAGTGCCGGACGTCCTTCCGAATCAGCCACGCGCACGTCGAGCAAGGTCAGGTCCGGATTGATGCCTTCCCAGCTGGCTACGATGCGCCCGATGCTGATTGCCTGCCCAAGCGCCTGACTCGATAGCCGCTCGATGTCGCCGCGATAGCTTTCGATATTGGGCAGGACGCTGTAGCGGAGCGCCAGCACCAGCACAATAAAGCCGAAGTAGAGCAGCCAGAAAGACCACACCGCAGCGCGCCACAAACCACGTACCGCCCGGTTCGCCACTAATGGGACCAGAAAGAAAAACCGGTGGTAAAGCGTCGCACGCAGCCCCTCCCCGCGCGTCATGAAGCGGTCACCTGCGGAAGACTTTGCCAATTATCAGGAAGCGTCACTAGAATGGCGGAATGCTCAAAATCGATTGAAGCCTCAATTGTAACGGCTTTGACCGAGCGAGCCACGGCGAACAGCCAAACCCAAACCTGCGGCAACAACGATAAAGATGACTGACACTCCCGAAAATCCGCACCTGCCGGAATGGCAAGGTGCGCTGAAACACAGCCGTTACCTGCGCCAACTGCTTGAAGCCCGTCCGGAGGTTGGCCTCTGGCTGAAGCAACACGCTAGTGGTCAATTGGACCGCGGCTTGATGCACGAGTTTCTGCGTACTGAAGCCCCGGCCGACGAAGACAGCCTCAAGCGCGTGTTGCGACGCCTTCGCCAACGGGTCATGGCGGCGCTCATCGTGCGCGACATCGGCGCTAGCGCAACACTCGCCGACGTCGTCGAAACCATGACGCAGCTTGCCGACGTCACGACCAATTTTGCGCTCGACGTCCTGCATCGCCAACTCGCCGCACAGTTCGGCGAACCGCTGGACAGCCACGGAAAGCCGCAACGGCTGCTGGTGGTCGGCATGGGCAAGCTCGGCGGACGTGAGCTCAACGTTTCCTCCGACGTCGACTACATCTTCATCTATCCCGAAGACGGCGAAACCGCCGGCACGGTGGACGGTGGCCGCAAGATCGAGGCCTACGACTTTTTCGTGCGCCTCGGCAAGCGCCTGATCGCCACTCTCGGCGAAATCACCGGCGACGGACAGGTCTTCCGCGTCGACATGCGATTGCGCCCGAATGGCGACTCGGGGCCGCTCGTCTGTTCGATTATCTCGCTCGAAAACTACTTCATCACCCAGGGTCGTGAATGGGAACGCTACGCCTGGATCAAGGCGCGGGTGATGAACGAAGGCGATAATCTGCAAACCGAGTGGCGTTCCGCGCTGGAGCAAATCTCGCGCCCCTTCATCTACCGCAAGTATCTCGACTTCGGCGCGATCAACGCCATGCGCGACCTGCACGCCCAGATCCGCCGCGAAGTCGCGCGCAAGGACATGGCTGAGCACATCAAGCTTGGCCCGGGCGGTATCCGTGAAATCGAGTTCATGGCGCAGGTTTTCCAGCTGATCCGCGGCGGTCGCGATCCGGCCCTGCAAATTCACCCCACGCTCAAGGTGCTTCCGCTACTCGTCACGCGCCGCCTGCTACCCGCCGAAAGCGAACACGAACTGGTCGAAGCCTACGAATTCCTGCGCCGCCTCGAACACCGCCTGCAATACATCAACGACGCGCAGACCCACATGTTGCCGACGACTGACGAAGACCGCAGGCTGATCGCCGCATCGATGGACTTTGCCGACTGGCCGGCGCTGCTGGCCGTGCTCAACACGCACCGCCAGCGTGTCGCGAAGCACTTCGAGGAGATTTTTTCCGATCCGGAAGAAGGTACTCATGCACTGGCTGGATTGTGGTTTGAACAGAGCGAAGGCGATGACGCGCTCGAAGCCCTCTCCGAACTGGGTTTCCGGCACCCGAAAGCCATGCTTGAACGGCTTAAGAGCTTCCGTCAGAGCGCCAAATACCAGCAGTTGCCGGCACCGATCCGCGAGCGTCTCGATACCCTCGGGCCGCGCCTGATCGAAGCGTCAGCGGCCACCCATACTCCGGACACCACGTGGCAGCGCGGCCTGGATTTCTTTGAAACGATCAGTCGGCGTGGCGCCTACCTCGCGCTTCTGCAGCAGTACCCACAGACGCTGAGCAAAGTCGCTGAAATCATCGGCAGCTCCGCCTGGGCGGCGGCCTACCTGACCCGGCACCCGATCCTGCTCGACGAAGTGCTCGACCCGCGCCTCTACGAAGTCGCCACCAATTGGGAAAGCTTCACCAGTGAGCTGCAAATCCGGCTCGCCAATCATGTCGGCGACACCGAGCGCGAAATGGACATCCTCCGTGAAGCGCATCACGCCCAGGTTTTCTGCCTGCTGGCGCAGGACATCGCCGGCCTGCAAACCGTGGAACGCCTGGCCGACCACCTCACCGAACTGGCTGACATCGTCGTGCGCACCACGCTCGACCTGTGCTGGGGCAAACTCAGGAATCGCCATCCACACCCGGAATGCCCGCCCAGATTTGCCGTCATCGCCTACGGCAAACTGGGTGGCAAGGAACTCGGCTACGGCTCGGATCTGGACCTCGTTTTCCTGCACAACGACCCCGCACCCGATATCGGAGCGCTTTATGCCCGCCTTGGCCAACGCATGAGCACCTGGATGTCGAGCCAGACCTCGGCCGGGATGCTGTTCGAAACCGACCTTCGCCTGCGCCCGAATGGCGACGCCGGAATGCTCGTCAGCTCAGTGGAAGCGTTCCGCGAATACCAGATGGAAAAGGCCTGGGCCTGGGAACATCAGGCGCTCACCCGCGCCCGTTTCTGCGCCGGCGATCCCGAACTCGGTGCCCAGTTCGAGGCCCTCCGCATCGAGATCCTGCGTCAGCCGCGTGACCTCAAAAAACTCAAGGAAGACGTGCTGAGCATGCGCCAGCGCATGCTTGACAGCCACGCCTCGAACAGCGAAGAGCTCTTCGACATCAAGCAGGACCCGGGCGGCCTGATCGACGTCGAATTCATCGTCCAGTATCTCATCCTCGGCCACGCCCATGCCCACGAACGCCTATGCGGCAACCTCGGCAACATCGCCCTGCTCGGCATCGCCAGCGAACTCGGACTCATCCCGCAGTCGCTGGCCGACCCGGTACGCAACATCTACCGGGAATACCGCCGCATGCAGCATGCCTTCCGCCTCGACGGCATCAGCGGCGCACGTGTCGAACGCGACGCCCATGCCCGCCGTATCGACGCCGTGAAGGCGCTGTGGGCCAACGTCTTCAACTAAACATCACGTGAGCAAAAACATGAACACCCCGCAACCCGGAATCCTTCTCCCTCTGCCGAATCTGGCGCGTTACCTGTCCTTCTCGCTCAGTGATGCGGCCCAAATCGACGACGCCCTGTACGCACTTCGTGAACTCGCCGACGGACAAAACACCGTGGTCGGATTCGGGCATGCCCTCGTTGCCGCCCTTGGCGCCAGCATTCCGGGGCTGAAAAGTTTCCCGCCGATTACCGCGCCGGGGCTTTCCATCGAGAACGCACCGGAAGCGGCCTGGATCTGGCTGCGCGGTGAAGACCGGGGCGAAATCCTGCTGCGCTCGCGGCGAATCACCAAGGCGCTGTCGCCCGCCTTCCGGCTTCAGGAAACCTGGGACGCCTTCAAATACGCTGGCGGTCGGGACCTCTCCGGCTACGAGGACGGCACCGAAAACCCGACCAGCGACGAAGCCGTCAGCGCCGCGATCGTTGGCGCGGATCAACCGCCGCTGGCCGGCTCAAGCTTCGTCGCCACCCAGCGCTGGCGGCACAATTTCGAGCACTTCGAGGCGATGTCGGCGGACGCCCAGGACAACGCCATCGGGCGCCGACAGTTGGACAACGAAGAACTGGACGACGCCCCGGCATCCGCACACGTCAAACGTACCGCGCAGGAAAGCTTTACGCCGGAAGCCTTTCTCCTGCGCCGGTCGATGCCCTGGGCGGAGCGAAACAGCGGCGGCCTGATGTTTGTCGCCTTCGGCGCCTCGTTCGACGCCTTCGAAGCCCAACTCAAGCGCATGGTCGGCGGCGAAGACACCATTGTCGACGCCATTTTCAAATTCACCCAGCCGATCTCCGGGGCCTATTTCTGGTGCCCGTCTCTCAAGGACGGCAAACTCGACCTCTCGCCGCTGGGGAAATAGCGACTTTTTTGTCGGCACCCGACGAGTTGCAGGCCGGGTTCGGCGTGTTCAGGCCTGTACGAGAAGTAAGTGCGCCTTGCCGGCCGCACATAAAAAAACGGGCGCCGAAGCGCCCGTTTTAGATTTCTAACTGACGAAAGTCAGATTAGAAGAAGTGACGCATACCAACCTTGAAGGCTTTCTGGTAGGTGTTGCCGTCGGTAACGCCCAGGTTAACCGGGTTTACGTTGTCATCATCCTGACTGAGTGCGCCGTACGTCGCATACACGTTGGTGCGCTTGCTCAACACGTGCGAGTAGCTGACGCCCCAACCGCTGGCCTTCTGCGTACCGCCGGCCGCGACTTCAGCCTTGGTGCGGTTATAGCTCAGAGCCACCGCGTCAGCGGCGCCAATCGGCATACCTGCGGTGACTCGCCACACATAACGGGAATCAAAAGCATTGTTGCCGTCGCCAAAGGTGGCTTTGTCGTAACCGGCACCGAGCTTGAACATGCCGAAGTCGTAGCCGGCCGCTAGCAGCCATTCGGTATCTCTGTTGAAGGACGTGGTGTCGGTCGTCTGGCCTTTGCTACGGTCGTAGGAGGCGGCAACTTGCAACAGGCCATTGACGTAGGAAACCAGGCCAAAGACGGCACGGGTGTTCTTGGCGGAGTCGCCAGCGCCAACCGGGATCACGTCATCATTATTAGTCTTGTATTGCGTCGAGGCACCAGCTTTGAACGTCAGGCCATTAAAGTCAGGCGAGATGTATTCCACGCCGTTACGGGTGTCATCGGTGACCAGCATACCGATGGTGCCATTGCCGAAGCCCATGCCGCCGGATTCGGAGTAGCCATTGATGTCATCATGCACCGAACCGAAGGAACCGAGGATGACCGAACCCCATTTGCCGGTCAGACCAACATTGGATTTTCTGCCTTCGATGGCGGAAAACGAGTCGAGGTGGAAGCGTGTTTCGAGTTGGAACGTGGCGGACAAGCCGTTGCCCAGATCTTCCGAACCCTTGAAGCCGACGCGCGAACCGTCCTGGCCGCCGTCGATGATGGCGCTTTGCGACTTGGCGGGACCAACAAGGGCGTCGCTGGAATACTGGAAGCCCACGTCGGCGATACCGTAGACCGTTACGTTGGATTGGGCAAAGGCAGCGCCTGAGACCAAACCGGCAACCGCCAGCGCGATAATTTTCTTTTGCATTGTGAATCTCCTCTAGGTTTAAGGTCGGTGGCTCTTTGCCGCTCCACCTAACTGAATTTCTCATGAATGAGAAGCTGGACCAATAATCGCAAAGGACGCGGCCAATGCCAACCTTTTGGCCGCTTCTTGGTGTTTGCCCGCCAAATCTGTTGTGCAATTACAACAACGCGCCCAACGATCATTCAGCAAACAACCCAGTCAAGGCTTGCCCTTGGCTGGGTGCGCTGATGAAGGCTTCGCCGAATGAGAAAAGCGTTCATGTCGTTTTTTCGCATCAGTTCGACATCTTCCGCGGCCAGAATGCCGCTTTCGGTAACGACGGCACGACCGGCCTCGACCTCTCGCCGCTGCGGACATAGCAGCTTTTTTGTCGGCATCCGACGAGTTGCAGGCCGGCGTCGGCGTGTTGAGTCAGGTGGACGCCTTGCCCGGCAAGAAAGTGCGCCGTGTCGGGCGCACAAAAAAAACGGGCGCCGAAGCGCCCGTTTTAGATTTCCAACTGACGAAAGTCAGATTAGAAGAAGTGACGCATACCAACCTTGAAGGCTTTCTCGTACCCGCTGCCTGTGGGGCCTAGGGTAAGCGCGCTATCGTCATCCTGACTGAGTGCGCCGTACGTAGCATACACGTTGGTGCGCTTGCTCAACACGTGCGAGTAGCTGACGCCCCAACCGCTGGC
>JANNNT010000648.1:0-12017 GCA_031398685.1 Rhodocyclaceae bacterium
CGGCGAATTCCGCGATTACGCCGTGCTCTACCGCGGCAACTTCCAGGCGCGGGCGCTGGAGCAGCACTTGCGCGACCAAAAGGTGCCCTACCGGCTCTCCGGCGGTCAGTCGTTTTTCGACAAGGCCGAGATCAAGGACATCACCTCCTACCTGCGCCTGCTGGCCAACAGCGACGACGATCCGGCCTTCATCCGTGCCGTCACCACGCCCAAACGCGGCGTCGGCGGAGCGACGCTCGAAGCGCTCGGCACCTACGCCGGCAAGCGCCACATTTCGCTGTTTGCCGCCGCGTTCGAGGAAGGCTTCGCGCATTCGGTCCAGCCGCGCCAGCTGACGCCGCTGCTCGAATTCTGCGAGTTCATCAACGCCCTCGAGTATCGCGCGGTAAAGGAACCAGCGGCTCAGGTCATGCCCGACCTGCTCAACGCCATCGGCTACGAAGCCTGGCTTTACGAACACGACGAACCGCGCGCCGCGCAGACCAAATGGGGTAACGTCAGCGAGTTTTCCAGCTGGCTGGTGCGCAAGGGCGAAGAAGACGGGAAAACGCTGATCGACCTGACGCAGACCATTGCCCTGATCAACCTGCTCGACAAACAGGACAGCGACACCGACGCCGTCCAGCTGTCAACGCTGCATGCTGCCAAGGGCCTGGAGTTCAAGCACGTTTTCCTGATCGGCATCGAAGAAGGCGTGCTGCCGCACCGCGAATCGCAGGCGCCGGAGAAGATCGAGGAAGAACGCCGCCTGATGTATGTCGGCATCACCCGTGCGCAACGCTCGCTGCACCTCAGCTACAGCGAGAAACGCAAGCAGGGCAAGGAACTGATCCCCTGTGAAGCGTCGCGCTTCATCGCCGAAATGGGCAAGGAAGACATGCGCTTTTCGGGCGGGAAAACCGAGGCCGAGCCGGACAAGGCGGCCAATGCCGACCGCTTCGCCGCAATGAAGGCCATGCTGTCGAGCAAACCCAGCTAGAGATACGCTACAAAAGCGGCTACCCCTCGCAGGTCAGCTTTGCGCCCGAAAGGTCGCCGCTGACCGCCGGGCTGAAGTTACCGCAACACACGCGTTTTCATGGGCACAGCCCCAGTATCCGTTCCTGCTGGGAGCACACTTTCTCCGTCCGTGATCCGACCGTGGCTCGCCCCTTCGAGGTTCCGGCGATACAGGAGCGAATCTCACGCGCCGTTGGTCCATAGTAGTACCATCCGCGCCCGAGATCCGGCAGAGCAAGGGCGACCTCGCGCCACTTCGGGTGTCCTTTCTCTTGCAGGGTCGAGAAATTCTGGCACAGCGAACGCGCCATTTGCCGCAGGTGACTCTCGGTGTCCTTCAACTGAAAATCGTAGGTGACGAGGAAGGCCTTGACCGCCAGACCCGGCAAATCTTCCGTAATCAGGTTCGGGTAGTTGCTGGCCAGCACATTCGCTGGGAAGTAGGTCTTGAGAACCGCTTTGCTGGAGGGGTGGTTGGAGTCGAACCTGAGCAGCTTGATCAGTTGTCGCGACTCGGGCTTCATATCGACGAGGAGTTTGGCGGGCTGTCCGGCGACGACTGCAACGACGTCAATAGTCTTGTCCGTGACCAGCTTGGCCAGCGCCTCTTCGTTGGAGAGAAAGGTCGCGCTCGCATCCGGCATTGTTTCGCCGAACATCAAACGGTAGAGCGTCGCCGAGGTCAGTGCCGTGCCGCTTCCGGACTCGCCGGCATTGATCTTTGCATTCTTGATCTCGTGAACGTAGTTCCGCTCCGAGTCGGCTCGCACGATAAAGTAGATCTCCTCGTTATAAAGCGGCATGATCACTCGCAACGGCCTGATTATGGAACCGGCCGCTGCATTTCCGGCCGCGGCCATGTCGAGGAAAGCCTGATAGACGTCCGACTGCACCAGCGCCAATTTCACTCCGGGCTCGTAACGCAGCCGTCTAACGTTCTCTGCTGATCCGGCCGAAGGCACTGCGTCAAGCTCGATGTCTGCCAAAGGCGCAACCAACTGGGCGAGATCGCGCCCGATCTTTATATAGGTTCCGCGCTCTGAAGCGGTCACGATCTTGTATTCCGCCGTCGCGAGCGCTGCCGAACTTTGGCACAGCGCTCCGGCTATCAACAACGTGCACAACAGTAATTTTTTCATGCTATGGCCTCTCCTGTATTGGAATCGGACTGCATAGTCCGAGCGTTGCGACGGCTTCCGGACATTCTCTAGAGATTGGGGGGGGGTGCGGGGGTATTTCGGTGTCGGTCGCCGATATTGGCGGCGGCTTCATTGCGGTGCCAGCGCCTGTCGGAGCAAGCGGTACCCCTTCGTCAACTCCTGAAACGCTGATTGCGGTTTTTGGCGTTGTACCTGTTTGTTCCGATTGTGCGGGTTGTTCCGACGCGACCTCAACCGGTATCGGCAGGACCGGTGACGCGCCGTCTGAGGACATCGGCTCCCTGGACACGCTTGGGGCGATTTGCTTTACGGGTTGTTTCTGCGTGCGTTGCGCAGAAGGCCCGGAATAGTAGTAGACGAAAGTGGTAATTACAGCGAGCAATAATCCGTAGATGGCAAAGCGCCAGGTGTACCGCGACCGGGTCGCTGCCGGGATGCGTTCGGAAAAGGTCGCTTCGTCCGCCTGCCGCCGCTCAGAGTGTGAGTCGGCCCGAAAACGATTGGGGAGAACCGCTTTCCGGGTAGCAACTCCGCTTCCTCTCCCCAAGGGTTTTGGTCTTTCGGGTCGTAATTCATGGTGCAAGGTACTGAGTGCCTGCACGGCAGATTCGGGCTGGGGTTCATGTTCGTTTGCCGTGCCGACATCGTTCAGCGCTGGATTTGTAATCTCGTTGTTGTCGTCAAGGATTGCCGATTCAAGCCCGGGTACCGCAGACAGGGTGAATATCGCGTGGCATTTGTAACAGCTTCGCGCGCTTCGCTTGTTGATGGAGCCGCAATGATCGCAGGGTTGCAGGTGCAGTTGTGAGCCACAATCATTGCAGAAGCTCGCACCAGCCGGATTGAGGTGGTGGCAGAAAAGGCACTGGAGAGTGGGTGTCGACGGCATCTCGAGTACGTGGCCTAAGTGTAGATGAATTTATGTCCAAGCCGTCGAGGCCCCCGGTCGTCATTGCGATGACCTGAAGGGGTAGGGAAGGCGCTAATAATTTCAATCAAAACTCTCTGGAAGCTGTGATCCTCCGTTTTACCTTCTTCACCGCCGCCTTGGCAGCGGACACTGCCGGGAGTGTCGCAATTCAATTCTCTTTCCGCGTTAAGTCCTTGAATGCACTGTCTAAGTTATGCGCGTAATGTGTGTCGATTTGACTAATCGTTTGTTTATCCTTGATGTTTCTGCTAGTGCAACCCTACGCCCAGATCAAGTGTAAAAAGGTAAAAAGCACCGACACTCGAAAACGGGGCCGTCGGGGGAAGTTTCAGGCCATAACAGCATCTTGAAGACAGTTTTCTGAATGAATCGTTCGCAGATCGTTTGTAATACTGAGGTTGGGACTTATCAGCAGCTCATTGTTTTCAATCACAATCCGTGATGAGTTCGGGACCGGAATCATCCTGGGTGTCTGCAACGGGATACGCAACCAGGATTGCAGGGTGTGCACCCGCCGGCCAAGCGGGATCGATACAATAGTCGCAGGTGGCGCGATTGGCCGGCCTGCATCTGGCGAGTGTCACTTTTATTGACCTTGAATTCAGCGGAGAAGCATATGGCAGCACAGCGTTACCGGGTTGAATCCCTTATCCATCTGGCCGGGGAGTTGTTTGCTGCCGCGGGGATGGAGTCCGACAAGGCGCAGTGCGTGGCCAGACTGCTGGTTACCGCCGACACGCTGGGGCAGCGCACACACGGCATTGCGCTGTGCGCACCGTACATCGAACAGATCGATAAAGGCTTGATGACTACGCGCGGCGAGCCAGAGGTGGTGCGCGACTCGGGGAGCGTGTTCGTGTGGGATGGCAACTATCTGCCGGGCCCGTGGCTGGTCAGCCAGGCCCTTGAAACGGCGAGTGAACGTGTCGCCGAACATGGCGTGGTGACTTGCGTGATTCGCCGCAGTCATCATATCGCCTGTCTGGCCTCGCTGATCAAGGAGGCGACGGATCGCGGGCTGGTGGCGATTCTCGCCTCCTCCGATCCATCGTCCGGCTTTATCGCGCCGTTCGGCGGCAAGGAACCGCTGCTGACCCCCAATCCGATTGCCGTTGGCTATCCGGGCACGCATGCGCCGGTGTGGATCGATGTCAGTACTTCGATTACCACGGTCGGCATGGCGCGACAGAAATCCGCGGCCGACACGCCGTTCGATCACCCCTGGCTGATGGATGACAAAGGCAATCCGACCCGCGATCCGCATGTGCTTGATCCAGGTGCCGGGGGCACGCTGCTGCCGGTGGGTGGTCGCGAATACGGGCACAAGGGCTTCGGACTTTCGCTGATGGTCGAAATGATGACGCACGGGCTGGCCGGTTTTGGCCGGCCGGATTCCGAAAAGCGCTGGGGGGCCAATGTGTTTCTGCAGGTGCTCGATCCGGCGGCGTTTGGCGGCAAGGAAGCGTTTCTGCGCCAGATGGATACCCTTACGGAGAGCTGCCGTGCCAATGCGCCAATCGATTCCGCACAACCGGTTCGCATGCCGGGCGAGATGGCGCAGCGCCGCATCAAGGCGGCCGAGGGATCGGGAGTGGAGCTCACTCAGGCGGTGCTGGATGCCTTGTCCTCAGTGGCCCGTCGTTACGGTATTGCCTTGCCTGCCCCGCTCGATAATTGAACAAAGGAATGCTGTAGTCACACAGGGTTACGAGACGTTACCCAATCATTGACATCCCCATTTAGTCTCCTCGCGTTAATGCTTGCAAGGCCGGAACAAAACGCTCAGTTCATCGAACCGACCGAGTTTCGAACCCATATTAACCGGAGACTCAAATGCTTAAGAACGTCATCGCACTTGCCATCGCTACTGCTTTCAGCGCCGCCGCTTTCGCACAGGCAACACCCGCTACTCCGGCCACACCGGCCAAGCCGGTCGATGCCGTCAAGCAGGTTGCTACCACTCCCGCACCAGCCGCTGCGCCTGCCGCAACCGCGGCGGCCAAAACGGAAATGAAGGCAGAAGAAACCAAGCCGGAGATTAAGACAGATGCCGTAAAGGTCGAAAAGAAAGCCAAGGCCAAGCATGAGGCCGTCAAGAAAGCTGCAACGACTCCCGTCGCTGCGGCATCCGATGCGAGTTCCACGGCCAAGCCGGAAGTGAAGGCAGAAAAGGCTGAAGCCAACAAGGTTGAAACCGCCGCTGTTGCTCCTGCTGTTGCCGCTGCTCCAGTGGTGAAAAAGTAAAGAACCGTTAAATAACCGTGTTGTCGTTGCGCAGGCCACCCCCGGCTCCGCAACGCAAAAGGGAGGCCAGATTCTGGCCTCCCTTTTTTGCATTCCGGATAATCCGAACCGGCTATTTTGACTTGCTGACCAGATACTCCACGGCCGCTTTGAGCTCGTCATCAGTCAGATCGGCACCACCACCCCTCGGTGGCATGGCGCCCTTGCCGTTGGTTGCGACTGTGAGCATCGCTGCATTTCCAGTTGCGATGCGTGGTGCCCAGGCGGCCTTGTCGCCCGTCTTCGGCGCTCCTGCTACGCCGGCAGCATGACACGCCGTACACACCGCGTTGTAGATCGCTTCACCCGTTCGCGGCTTGCCATCGGATTTGGTCACGGCTTTTTGCATTTCCACCCGGGCCACGGGCATGATGCGTGATTCGGCATCATCACTGTCCCCTGCCGATGTGCTGCCCTTGCCCATCATCGAAAGCGGCAAGATGACCAGGACCAGAACGATGGCCACGGCAATCGTGATCATCATGATCATTTTCGAAGAGTATTGTTTGTTGACCATGTTTGAACCTCGGTTATCTGCGGGTTAAGTCTGAATAGCGTAATCCGGTGCCTTTTCCGTGCTGTTTTAATCCCCTACCCGGTGATGTCGAGTTGGCGGTAACAGGCGTTGTGGAATATCAGCGGCAATTCTGCTTCACCCAGCGCGAAGCGCTCGACGTGCCCGACGAAAATGAGGTGGTCGCCGCCCGGATAATGCGCTTCGTTGGTGCATTCGAACCAGGCGCAGCAGCCTTCAAGCAGTGGGATGTCGCTAAGCCCTGTGCGCGTAGGGATGCCGGCAAAGCGATCAGCTCTGCGCGAAGCAAAGCGGTCGGAGATGTCTTGCTGGTCGACGGAAAGAATGTTTACCGCATAGTGGCTTGCGCTACTGAAGGCTTCAATGTTCGGCGAATTGAGCGACAGGCTCCAGAGAATCAGCGGCGGATCGAGCGATACCGAATTGAAGGAACTGATCGTTACCCCGATGGGCTCACCCTCCGGTGTCAACGCGGTGATGACGGTTACGCCGGTAGCAAAGCTGCCGAGCGTGCTGCGGAAGTCGCGACAACACAGGCCTTTGGCGGCCAGTGTCGGCCCGCTATCGCAACTCTGGCAGGGCAGATCGGCAATCGCCGTTGGCGTTTCAGGGCTGTTCGCAGTGGACGTTGACAGGGTCATCGGGGGCTCGGGGTGAAGTTGAGGGGCATGCTAAGATCAGCGTTCTTCAAAGAAGTTCTGTAGTTTCATGATGCCGGCGGTTTCCCGCGGCAATCTTCATATCGGCTGGATTATCGCCTCGCAGCGTTTGGCTGTCGAGAAACTTGCGCAGGATATCGCCGCTTGACGGGTGAAGGCATGAGTAATTCCGAAAGACTTTTCTCCTCTCGCCTGATTGACTGGCAACGGCAGCATGGTCGTCACGAGCTGCCCTGGCAGAAAACACGGGATGCCTACCGCATCTGGCTGTCCGAGATCATGTTGCAGCAAACGCAAGTGAGTACGGTCATTCCGTACTACACCCGTTTTCTCGAACGCTTTCCGACGATTGAAGCCCTGGCGCAGGAACCGCTCGAATCGGTGCTCGAATTGTGGGCCGGTCTGGGTTACTACGCGAGGGCGCGCAATCTGCATCGCTGCGCCCAGGTCATCGTTGCCGATCATGGCGGCAAATTCCCACCAGAGCCGTGTGCCATCGCCGAGTTGCCTGGAATCGGGCGTTCGACGGCAGCGGCGATCAGTGCCTTCGCCTTCGGAACACGTACGGCGATCCTCGACGGTAATGTCAAGCGCGTGCTGGCGCGCTGTTTCGGCATCGAGGGTTTCCCCCGATCGGCGCGAACGGAGAAGGAAATGTGGTTGCTCGCCGACTGCCTGCTTCCGGCCGATCATATTGAGGCTTACACCCAGGGCTTGATGGATCTCGGTTCCACGCTGTGTACGCGGCGCAAACCGTTTTGCGCGGCCTGTCCGATGCACGAAATGTGCATTGCCCGCCGGGAAGATCGGCAGGCTGAACTGCCGGTCGCCAAGCCAAAGAAAGTGCTGCCCGAGCGCGAAACAACCCTGTTGCTGCTTACGGACGGGAAGCGCATCCTGCTTGAACGCCGACCGCCAGCAGGAATCTGGGGGGGCCTGCTGACCCTGCCCGAAGGTGGCGTGGCCGAGGCCAGGGAGTTTGCCCGGCGTCACGGTTTTCGTTTGATCGGCATGCGCTCGCTGGCAAGCCTCAAACACACCTTCAGCCATTTCCGTTTGCATATTCAGCCCTTGCTGTGCACGGTTGAAGCGACGGCTTGTCTGGTAGCTGAAAGCGGGTGGCAATGGCTGAACTACGGAGAAGTCGAAACGGCGGCGCTGCCGGCCCCGATCAGGCACTTGCTCAGGTCGATGGTCAAGGCGTCGAGCGACTAAGCCGAATGTCTCGGCGTGGTGAACGTCGTTTCCTTAACTGCCGCCTTTTTCGCCCGAACCACGAGCCCCGCCAATCGGCACGACTTCAATCCCGTATTTCCGGGCAACCTGGTGGTAGAGCTCGCGCGCCGACAGGACCTTGACGTTATTCATGTCCTTGGCCTGGGCCATCTGCAAATAGCGTATGGCGCGCTGACCCATGGTTTCGTTCCATCCTCTGCGGTCCAGCAGGGTGAAGATGGCCTTGGTCGCATTGACCAGAAACTGCAGGTTGGGTACCCGCTCGGCGGCTTCAATCAGCATCTGCACCGAGGCATCGAGGTCGCCGCTACGTGCCGCGAGCACACCGCGGTTGTTGAGATCGACAATTTCCTTGCCGACCTTGGCGAGCAATGACTGGCCGGCTTCTTCCTTGCCCGTCTTGGAAAAAACCCCCTGAATCTGGGCAATCATGCTGCGGTCTTCATGGTTCTCGGCGGCAATTTTGCTCAGGATTTTCCTGGCATTTTCTTCATCGCCAGAAGCCAGGCAGGCATGAGCCAGATCGACGGCGATTTTCTGCGAGAATTCCTTTTGCGTTTCATCGCCCTGCAGGTTGTTGTGCAAAACGAGCGCCTTCTCGAGAGCTTGCCTGGCTTTGGCCGGTTCGCCCTGCTTGTCCAGGCACAGGCTGTCCATGATCGTCGCCGCCAGTTCGCCCTGCTTGTTGCCGCGCCAGTCACGGCGGAGTTCCTGGGTGACCATTTTGGCGCCGTCCGTATTGCCCTTGTCGAGCATGACCCGCGTCAGATTGGTATAGTCGTCGATGATTCTGAGTGATGATCCGCGATGGCGTTCGAGTACTTTGCCATAGGCGCGCTCTGCCGCAGCAAGGTCGTTGTTGCGCACGGCAACATCGCCCACCATGCGTTGCCGCAGGGAATTATTGGGCGACATTTCAGTGGCCTTCTGCAGCGCCGCCTGCGCCTCTTCAAGTTTCCCCATTTCCTCACGCACACTGGCAACGAAATCGTAAGCCGCCAGATATTCGGGAAAGTCCTCGATGACGGAAGTGCCCAGCGCTTCCGCTTCTGCCAGCTCGTCCAGGCCACGCAATGCAATGGCCAGGCCCATGCGTGCCCAGGGCACCACGGCATGGTCCAGAATCTTCTGATAGACCGCCTGCGCTTCTTCGTGGCGGCCAAGCGCATTGAGAATTTCGCCCTTGAAACGCAGGATGTCGTAAAGAAACAGATCTTCCTTGCCGAGAAGGCTGTCGCAAGCCGCCAGCGCTTCGGCGAACGCGCCCTTGTCCAGATGCTCGAAAACCTGCTCAAAAAACTGCTTTTTGTACACGGCCTTGGCCAGGCGGATATGAAGCTGATCAGCCGTAAAGGGTTTGATCAGGTAATCGTCCGGTGCCAGTTCGGCGACCGAAACAACATTGTGATATGCCCGTTCCGCCGTAATGAGCATGTACACCGTGGACAGCGAAATCAGACGCTTCTGCCGCAGTTCCTCAAGCAGTTGCTGGCCGTCACGGCCGTCATCAAGGTGATAGTCGGCAAGAATGATGTCAAAGGCGAAGGTCTTGACCTGCCGCAGAACCTCGGCTGCCGTCCCGGCGTTATGCACAGCGGTGATCCCGAGCGTTGAAAGAATGACGCGCAGCGTATTTCGGGCACTGGTGTGCCGGTCGACGAGCAATACCCGCATGCGCGCGAGTTCCTTGCTCATCCGTTGAATCAGCTCGGCAGTGTTGGTGAGGACGGGTGCAGCCATGTAAAGTACATTACGCGACTGTGTGGCAGCGAGCAAGCACAAGGTTTAGGCAGAACGGGCCGAGCAATCGCGTTGCCCCGCAGTCCACCGCAAAGCCGTGAAGAGGCAGAGCAGACCAAAGTATTTCCGGTATTCTTTGCGTTCTCCGCGACACCTTTGATTTCTACGCGCCTTTGTGGCGGGTGTTGGGATTTCAAATGCAATTGCCCCGTGTGGATGAATGCAATGCTCAGGCCCAAGTGACAAAACCTGTTATTTTTCAGCGAATTGGCGTAGAATCCGCATCCCTTCAGCACTCCCGGACTTCACGGATTTTTCATGCAGTTTCCTGACCGATTTGATGTGATCGTCGTCGGTGGCGGCCATGCCGGTACCGAGGCGGCGCTCGCCAGCGCGCGCATGGGCGCGAAAACGCTGCTGCTTACGCATAACCTCGATACCTTGGGCGCGATGAGCTGCAACCCGTCGATCGGCGGGATCGGCAAGGGGCATCTGGTCAAGGAAGTCGATGCGCTGGATGGTGCCATGGCGTCCGCAGCCGACGAAGCCGGAATCCAGTTTCGCATACTCAATTCAAGCAAGGGGCCGGCCGTGCGTGCGACGCGCGCGCAAGCCGACCGCGTGCTTTACCGGCAGGCCATCCGCAGCCGGCTGGAGAACCAGCCGAACCTGACCTTGTTTGCTCAGGCCTGCGACGATCTGCTTATCGAGGGCGATCGCGTGGTCGGCGCCGTGACCCAACTCGGCGTGCGCTTTGCCGCGCGTACCGTAGTGCTGACCGCCGGGACCTTCCTCAATGGCCTGATTCATGTCGGGATGTCGAACACCATCGGCGGCCGCATGAGCGAGTTGCCTTCGGTTTCGCTTGCCGCGCGTCTGCGCGAGTTGCAACTGCCCGCCGGGCGGCTGAAAACAGGCACCCCGCCGCGCCTTGACGGCAAGACCATCGACTTTTCGGTGATGGAGCAACAGCACTCGGACAACCCGTTGCCGGTATTCTCCCTGCTCGGCCACGCCAGCCAGCATCCACAGCAGTTGCCGTGCTGGGTCACCAGCACCAACGAGCGGACGCACGACATCATCCGCGCCAACCTGGACCGCTCGCCCATGTACGCCGGCGTGATCGAAGGCGTCGGGCCGCGTTACTGCCCGTCGATTGAAGACAAGATCCACCGCTTTGCCGCCAAGAACAGCCACAACATCTTTCTTGAGCCGGAAGGGCTGACGACGCACGAAATCTACCCGAACGGGATTTCGACGAGTCTGCCGTTCGACGTGCAGTTGGCCTTCGTACGCTCGATGCGCGGCCTGGAGAATTGTCACATCCTGCGTCCCGGCTACGCCATCGAATACGATTACTACGATCCGACCGGCCTTTACGCCTCACTTGAAACCAAAGCCATCCACGGTCTCTTTTTTGCCGGGCAGATCAATGGGACGACCGGCTACGAGGAGGCGGCGGCCCAAGGCTTGCTGGCCGGTGCCAATGCCGCGCTGCAAGTGCAGGGCAAGGAAACGTGGACGCCGCGTCGCGACGAAGCCTATCTCGGCGTGCTGGTCGACGACCTGATCACGCGCGGCGTGTCCGAACCGTACCGCATGTTTACCAGTCGTGCCGAGTTCCGTCTTTCGCTGCGTGAAGACAATGCCGACATGCGCCTGACCGAACACGGACGCCGTCTCGGACTGGTCGGAGAAGCCCGCTGGACGGCCTTCTGCGCGAAGCGCGAAGCGATTGCGCGTGAGCAGGAACGACTCAGGTCGACCTGGGTGCATCCGTCGAAAGTCGCGGTTGACGAGGTGACGCGGGTGCTGGGCAAGCCGATCGAGCGCGAATACACGCTCCACGACCTGTTGCGGCGACCCGACGTGAGTTATTCGACGTTGATGACGCTGAAGGTGGACGGCGCTATGGTGGATGCCGGTCTTGCCGATACGCGGGTCGTCGAGCAGGTCGAGATCCAGGCCAAGTACCAAGGCTACATCGACCGTCAGCTTGAGGAAGTGGCCAAGAGTCTGGCCAATGAGGAGGCGCGTCTACCCGGGGATATCGATTACACCCGGATCGGCGGCTTGTCCAACGAACTCGTGCAAAAACTGATGCGGCACAAGCCGGAGACCCTTGGTCAGGCCTCGCGCATTCAGGGCATGACACCGGCGGCGATTTCGATATTGCTGGTCCATCTGAAGCGGGGCGGGTTCGACGTGGCGCGCAGGACGGCATGAGCCAGGCGGTTCAGCTTGAGCAGGGGCTGCTGGCGCTGGCTATCGACCTGCCGCTGGCGGTGCAGGAAAAACTGCTCGCTTACACGGCCCTGCTCTACAAATGGAATAAGACCTACAGCCTGACCGCAATGCGCGAGCAGGACAAGGCGGTCAGCCATCACCTGCTCGATTCGCTGGCGGTGTTACCCTTTGTTTCGGCAGGAAACCTGCTGGATGTCGGCAGCGGTGGGGGAATGCCGGGAATACCC